>JAGAZG010000188.1 GCA_017940105.1 Mailhella sp.
GCATATGTCTTGCCACGCTGAGTCCAAAGCAATGTTCCCCCATTGGCAGGCACATTTTATTCTGTCCCGTACATGACGGTGAACAACGTGAAATTGCAGGACATTCGGCGTTTTTTTTCGATATACATTCGCATAAGGCAAAGCAATTCGGCTTCCGGCTTGTCAGCCCTGAAGGCCAGGTCATTGTTTGCACAGGAGACGAGCCTCTCAACGAGCTTTGCAGGCCGGTGGTCCGGGAGGCAGACTGGCTGCTGCACGAATCCTTCTGCCTGGAAAAAGACGATTCTGTTTTTCATCCTCATGACATCGGGCATGGTACCGTGGCCGAGGCAGCTCGGACAGCGCAGCTTCTGAACGTTAAAAATCTCGTGCTGTGGCATACCGAAGACAGCGTCACGTATGGAACGCGCAAGGCGCTTTATTGCGGGGAGGCAAAAAAATATTTTTCCGGCCGTGTTTTTGTTCCTGAAGATCTTGAGGTCATTCCTTTGCGCTGAATCTTTTTGACGGCCATTTTAAACTGCGAGGCGCTCCTGACGGAGCGCCTCTGCGTTTAATACATGGCAAACAATCAGCGGCGGGCAACGCTGATGCGGGCAATAGCCCGGCTAAGCGCTAGCTGCGCCCTCGGCACATCGACGTCAGCCGAAGGATGCGTCAGGCGCTCTTCTGCCCTGTGCTTTGCGCGCTCCGCCCTTTCCACGTCGATATTGTCGGCAAGTTCTGCTGATTCAACAAGGATAGTCACCTTGTTATCCGTAATCTGGGCGAATCCCCCGGAAACGAAAACCCATGTGGTGCTGCTGCCCCTCCGGTAATAGACCTCGCCGATTTTGAGGGCCGAAACAAGCGGAGCATGCTGCGGCATGAGACCGAACTGCCCGTCAATACCGCAGGCTCCGACATAATCGACATCCGTGCTGACGACGACGCTGTCAGGCGTTACAATGTCAAGGCGAAGACCTTCCATGGCGTTTCTTCCTTATGCCTGCTGCTGGCGCTTGTTGTATTTTTCAATGGCCATGTCTATGCTGCCGACGTTGAACACGTCTGTTTCAGAAAGATAGTCGTACTCGCCGTCAAGCAGGCCTTTGAATCCCTTGATGGTGTCTTCAAGCTTTACATAGACGCCCGGGATGCCAGAAAAGACTTCTGCCACGTGGAATGGCTGCGAGAGGAAGCGCTGGATGCGGCGCGCACGCGCGACCGTCATCTTGTCTTCGTCAGAAAGCTCGTCCATGCCCAGAATGGCAATAATGTCCTGAAGATCTTTATACTTCTGTAGTACCTGCTGAACGCGGCGCGCGACCGAATAATGCTCTTCGCCAACCACGTTTGGATCAAGAATGCGCGAAGTTGAATCAAGCGGATCCACAGCCGGATAAATGCCAAGCTCGGCGATGGAACGGTTCAGAACAAGCGTCCCGTCCAGATGGGCAAAGGTGGTCGCCGGAGCCGGGTCGGTAAGGTCGTCAGCAGGGACATAAACGGCCTGCACAGAAGTGATGGAACCGGCTTCTGTGGAGGTAATGCGTTCCTGAAGGCCGCCCAGGTCAGTCCCAAGCGTAGGCTGATAGCCCACGGCAGAGGGCATGCGCCCCAGCAGGGCAGAAACTTCTGAGCCTGCCTGGGTAAAGCGGAAGATGTTGTCAATGAACAGCAGCACGTCCTGATGCTCTTCATCGCGGAAGTATTCCGCGCAGGCCAGAGCGGTAAGGGCGACGCGGGCACGGGCTCCCGGGGGTTCGTTCATCTGCCCGTACACGAGGACAGCGCGTTCAAGGACGCCAGCTTCCTTGAGCTCTCCGTAAAGGTCATTGCCTTCACGGGTACGCTCGCCAACGCCGGCAAACACGGAGTTGCCGCCATGTTCCTTGGCGATGTTATTGATCATCTCCATGAGTATAACGGTCTTGCCCACTCCAGCGCCACCAAACAGACCGATTTTGCCGCCCTTGGGGAATGGAATGAGCAGATCAACGACCTTGATGCCTGTTTCAAGAAGTTCGACCTTCGTGTTAAGTTCTGTAAACTTAGGCGCAGGACGATGGATGGGAAAGTATTTGTCCGTATCAATGGGGCCGAGCCCGTCAACCGGCTTGCCGACGACGTTTAAAATGCGCCCTATGGCAGCTTTGCCCACGGGCGTCATGATCGGCTTGCCCGTATCGATGGCCTCCATTCCGCGGACAAGGCCGTCCGTGGAATCCATGGCGATGGTGCGGACGACATTGTTGCCCAGGTGCTGCGCGACTTCGCAAATGAGGTCGGGAGCGCTGGGGTTGTTGATATTATTGATCGAAAGCGCGTTTAAAATGTTCGGCAGCTGCCCTTCAGGGAAAGCCACGTCCACAACCGCGCCTATGACCTGCACGATATGGCCTTTGTTTGCTGTCATTGACCTAATGCTCCTACTGACTTTGCTGCGCATTTGCGCCGCCAACGATATCGATGAGTTCGTTGGTGATGGCAGCCTGACGCGTCTTATTGTAAAGAAGCGTCAGTGAGTTGATCAGCTCATCACAGTTGCGCGTGGCATTATCCATGGAAGCCATGCGCGATGCGTTTTCACTTGCGGAGTTATCCAAAAGCCCGCGGTAAATCTGAACATTCACATAACGGGGCAGCAACTCGGCAAGAAGAGTATCCACCTCGGGTTCATACAGGCATTCAGCCTGGGCTTTTTCTCCTTCAGCTGCACCGCCTGCGGCAGAAACGGGCAGCAGACGCATCGAGACAGGAATCTGCCGGGCCACGCTGGCAAATTCACTGAAGACCATGTGAACCTCGTCTGCGTCTCCCGTTTCATACAATTCGGCAACAAGCCTGCCAAGTCCCGCTGCGAGAGAAAAACCGAAACTCCCCATGACATCCCCGTAAAACCTGAGGATTTCATACGGGGTCTTGCGTATGGCATCACGCCCTTTCCTGCCAACGCAGATGAAGCGGACAACCATGCCCTCCTTTTCCCTGGACTGAGCCAGTGAAAGCGCCGTGGAAACAAGACTGGCGTTGAACCCGCCGCAAAGCCCGCGATCCGACGTGACAAGAATGATCACAGCCGTTTTCGGATGGCTGCGGACCTGAAGGAGGGGATGCGCTGCATCCTGCGTTCTGCCAGCGATATCATCCAGAATTTCATGGAACTTTTCCGCATAAGGACGGAATCGTTCAATGCGATTCTGTGCGCCGCGCAGCTTGGCAGAAGCAACCATGCCCATGGCCCTGGTGATCTGCTTGGTCTTGCCAACGCCCGTTATCTGGAGTTTTACATCTTTCAGCGAAGGCATGGACTACCCCCGTGCCTTGAAGGAAGCCTTGAACTCTTTAATTGCTTCGGAAAGGCGTTTTTCCAAATCGTCATCCAGCTTCTTGCGCTCACGGATATCGGCCAGGATTTCAGGCTTTTCTCCGCGCAGCATTTCAAGAAGCGCAGCCTCGAACGGCAGGACGTCGCTGACGGCAATGTCGTCAAGGAATCCGCGCGAGGCGGCAAAGATGGACGCGACCTGCTCTTCCGTAGGCATGGGATGGTACTGAGGCTGCTTGAGCAGTTCAGTCATGCGTGCGCCACGGTCAAGTATGGCCTTGGTATCTTTGTCAAGATCGGAGCCAAACTGCGCAAAAGCGGCCATTTCACGGTAATGGGCAAGGTCAAGGCGCAGGGAACCCGCCACCTGCTTCATAGCCTTTATCTGAGCAGCGCCACCCACGCGGGACACAGAAATGCCCACGTTGATGGCCGGACGGATGCCGGCATTAAAGAGGTTGGTTTCCAAAAAGACCTGGCCGTCAGTGATGGAAATGACGTTCGTGGGAATATAGGCAGAAACGTCGCCGGCCTGCGTTTCAATAACCGGCAGGGCAGTAAGTGAACCGGCGCCAAGTTCATCGCTGAGCTTTGCTGCACGTTCAAGAAGACGAGAATGCAGGTAGAAAACGTCGCCCGGAAATGCTTCACGTCCCGGAGGACGGCGGAGCAGGAGCGACATCTGACGATACGCCACGGCCTGCTTTGAGAGGTCGTCGTAAATGATGAGCGCATGTTCGCCGTTGTCGCGGTAGTATTCTGCCATCGTACAGCCGGAGTATGGGGCAATGAACTGCAATGGTGCGGACTCAGAGGCAGACGCCGAGATGATGGTCGTGTACTCCATGGCGCCGTATTTGCGCAGCGTTTCAGCCACCAGCGCTACTGTAGACTTTTTCTGACCGATGGCGACATAAAAGCAATGCACGCCGGTGTTCTTTTGGGCGAGAATGGCATCCACGCAAATGGCCGTTTTGCCAACCTGACGGTCGCCGATAATCAGTTCGCGCTGGCCGCGGCCAATGGGCGTAATGGCGTCAATCGCCTTCAGGCCGGTAACCATGGGTTCATGCACGCTTTTGCGCTGCATGATGCCGGGCGCTTTTAGTTCAACAGGACGGGACTCAGTGCTGTCCACAGGGCCAAGGCCGTCAAGCGGCTGCCCAAGAGGGTTGAGCACGCGGCCGGCGACAGAAGCGCCCACCGGCACTGAGAAGATGCGCCCCGTTCTCTTGACGGGATCGCCTTCCCTGATGCCCGTATCGTCGCCGAGCAGGGCGACGCCGACATTGTCTTCTTCAAGGTTCAGCACCATGCCCATAAGACCGCCGGGGAATTCCAGCAGTTCCATTGCCATGGCGTTCCGCACGCCGTATACGCGGGCAATACCGTCACCCACATACATGACCGTACCAGTCTCGCTCATCTCAACGAGCTGGTCATAGTTGCGGATCTGCTCCTCGATGATCTTTCCGATCTCTTCAGCCTTGATATGCATGGCCTACTCACCCCTCCTGATGGATTCCCTGAGGTTATCGAGTTGCGCTCGCAGACTGGCATCGTACACCATGTCGCCAACGCGGAGAATGATGCCTCCGATTATCGACGGGTCTACGACGTACTCAAGCGCGAGACTGCGCCCGGTCTGCGATTCCAGTTTCGTTCTGATAGCGTTTTTGTGCGCTTCGTCAAGTTCCAGCGCCGTTGTCACGACTCCCCTGGAAAGTCCCTTGGCCTCGTCCAGCATGACGCCGAAATCTTCGGCTATATCCGGCAGCAGAGACAGCCTGCCCTTGTCGGCAAGCAATGCGCAAAAACGCTGTTCCACTGCGCCGCCGCCCGCCACATCAAGGAGCGACAGCGCAAGTTTTTTCTTTTCGTCGGCAGAAAGGACAGGATTGCGAAACGCTTCCGCCAGTCTGGGAGTTTTAGCCACGGCCTCGCCCAGCGTCTTCAGTGCCTCGCCATACCGCTCCAGCTCATCCATGCCGGCTTCGCTGCCAATGGAAAAAAGGGCAGAAGCATAACGCCTTGAAACGACTTTATTGCTCACTGCAGCACCACCTTTGACAGAGATTTTTCTATAAGCTGCACATGCTTTTTCGGATCAAGCGTTGCGGCAAGTTCCTTTTCGACCTGCCCAACGATGCTTTCCGCCATACGACTGCGTATTGCATCAAGCTCGGCTTTGCCCTGCTGCTCTGCAATGCGTGTCGCCTGTTCGACGATTTGCGCGGCCTGCTTGCGGGCGTCTTCTAATATGGCTTGCTTCATGCGTTCAGCCTGGGCACGACCGTCGTTCAGGAGCTTATCGCACTCAGCCTCAACATTGGCAATGCGCTGCTCCACATCGGCAAGGCGGGCTTCAGCCTCTTTCTTTTGCTGGGCCAGGGCGTCCATCTCACTGACAATTTCTTCGCGCCGGCCAACAAAAAACTTTTTTATCAGCTTTCCCGCCGCATACCAGATAATGCCAGCAAAAACGGCAAAATTAACCGCCCTGAGAAGAAAATCCCCCCAGGCCAGCCCATGTCCTTCGCCAGCGCAGGCAGGCTGGCTCACACCGAGGATCAAAACGCACGCCGCCGGTATAATAATCAGTTTTTGCACTATGTTCTCCTGCCCTTCCGGTTAACCCAGCATGCTTTTAAGGGCCATTTGCACATATCCGCCCACTTTAGCGTCAAGCTCGTCCTGTGCCCTGGCGCATTCACTGCGTATGCGGTCAGAAGCCTCGCCAAGGATGCGGCGCGAATTTTCGCCGGCGGCCGTCAGCTGCTCCTGCGCGCTTTTCTGCGCGGCGGCACGTATGCGCTCACGTGCGGCAGAAACCTCGGCACGCGCCTGCTCAAGACGTGCATTGTACCCTTCCAGCTTTTGCTCAGCAGAAGCATCCAGCGAGTCATTTTCTGCCTGCTTAGCGGCGTTTTCGGCACGCCTGCGCGCCATGACTGACCGTACAGGCCTGATGATCAGGTAATTGATGATCGCCAGGCCAAGCAGAAAATTGAACACCTGAACAAGGAGAGTTATGTCAAGATTGATCATGAGACCTCCACCCATGCGTATACACGGTCCGGCATGTCTGTTAGAGCGCTTTCAAGAACTATTGAGACTATCGCTCTCGATACACTATACGAACGCATAGTCCCCTTGCGCCAGCCATTTCGTTTAACGCCGGAAGTGAATGCGGCCTGCGTGACCCTTGAGGAAGCGGCTTCGCCGCATTGACAAATCCGAGCTGCTCATGGCTGGCGAGACAGCCTTGCCTCCGGCAAAACTGTCTCGAGCATTTTTGAAAATGCTCTAAGGCCGGCCCGCCACAGGCACGATGCCTGCAAAATCGCTTTTTCTTTCTACCTTGCTTTAAATTTCTTGTCAAAGCAGCGGCAAGATATTTTTGCTTGGTGAACCCCCGCCTAAAACATTGCCCTGTGCAAAAAATCGCAAGCCTTTGCAAAGACATAACAGTGCAACATAGCATGACAATTATATCTCTGGCAGGCAGACAGCAACCATTGCCGCAGGCGTCTGCGTGCCATGCGGCACGCAGATCACCGGCACCGCTTTATATATGCCGGCAAAAAAATATTGATAATTCTTTTTTTCACTAGGCCCGACGGAGTATTTCTGACCGGTCTGCTCCGAAAATTTCACCGCTGTGACGCCGTGTCAATTCTGAAAGGCAAACTGTCTCATTGAGATGCTGAGCACGACGCCAACCAGCGCATAATTCATCACAAGGGCCGTGCCTCCATAGCTGATGAAAGGCAGGGGCATGCCCACCACCGGCATCAGGCCGACAACCATGCCGATATTAACGATGATCTGCCAGAAAAAATAAAAAAATATGCCGGCAGCGAGCGTGCTGCCAAAGCGTTCCCGCGAATCCCGCACGGTTGCATACATCGAATAAAGGAACAGGCTGAACAGAGAAATAAGCGCCATGCATCCGGCAAAGCCCCATTCCTCGCCCAGAACGGCTATGGCAAAATCAGTATGCTTCTCAGGCAGAAAGCGAAGCTGGCTCTGCGTGCCTGCAAGAAAGCCCTTTCCGAACATTTCGCCTGAACCTATGGCAATTTGCGATTGAATAATATGATATCCCGCCCCACGCGGATCCCTTGAAGGATCAAGAAACGTCAAGACGCGTTCACGCTGGTAATCATGCAGCGCAAACCAGCCGAGGGGAAGCATCAGGGGAATGACAACGAGGCAGACGCGCAGCACCCTCCACTTTACCCCATGAAAAAGCACCATGCCGCCAAGAAGCACAATCACAGTCAGGCCGGTGCCAAGGTCAGGCTGTTTGACAATAAAGGCAAAAGGAACAAGACCGACAAGAAGCACATGAAAAAGCCGTTTCCATCCCAAGGGTTCTTCATCCCGGCAGAGAAGGCGTGCTCCCATCATTAAAACGGCAAACTTGGCAAGCTCGCTGGGCTGCAGATTCATCACGCCAAGATCAATCCAGCGCTTTGCCCCATACACCGTTTTGCCTACCAGGGGCACCATGCACAGCAGTACGAGAACAACAAGGTAAAGCGGCAGGGAAAGCCGCTCAAGCCTGCGATAGTCAAACAGCATGCAGGCTACCATGACAGCCAATCCGCCAAGCCCCCACAGCATCTGCTTCTGATAGAACGGAGACAGGACAAAGCCTCCCTCCCCCCTTGAACCGCTGGCCGAATAAAGATTGACCATGCCCACGGCAAAAAGCAGCAGCGTAGCAAACACAAGGCCCCAGTTTATCCGAAGGTATCTCCTTGTGGCAGGCATCAGCACGGCATCACCATCATTTTCAACTGGCTGCGTCAGGACTGCCTGCCTGACATTTCCAAATCGCGACGGAGCGATTCAAGCACAGCGTCGGCGACATTGCCGGGCATGGCGCAGCGCTGCAGATGATTCACACCACAGATTGTCGTGCCGGCAGGAGAACATACCCTTACGCGCAAATCGGCAAAGCTCTCCTTTTCCTGAAGGGCGAGACAGGCAGACCCTTCAACCATGGCGGCTATCAGTTCTTTGGCGGCAGAAGCCTTGAACCCCATGGTCACGGCGGCGTTGAGCAGGCCTTCCATAAACAGAAAGACAAAGGCGGGGCCGCATCCCACAAGTGAAGAAAAAGCCGAAAACTGCTGTTCCGGCAGAACTACGGCACGCCCCATGCTCTGAAACATGTCCGCAAGTTCCCGTCTGGCTTCAGAACTAAGCGACGGATCGTCAAAACAGAGGGCAAAGACACCTCGACCGGCCATAACAGGCAGGCTGGGCATGACGCGCACGCAGGGGCATGCCCTTCCGATCCCTTCCCGAATCTTTTCAAGAGAAAACGCCGCCGCAAGAGAAATGACCGTCTTTTCCGGCCCCAGGGCTGGCCGTATGATTTCAAGCATGGCCGGCATCTGATGCGGCTTCACCCCAAGAATCAATAGGTCTGAACGGCGCGCAAGATCCAGCGGCGAATCTGCCCACTCAACGCTCTGTGCGCCGTGACGGAGCGCCTCTACTTTTTCACGGCTGTGATCATGCCCAAGCAGGACGTAACCGCCGTTCTGCAGCAGTCCGCGCAAAACGCCGCCGCCCATATTGCCGCATCCGATGCAGCCCACGGTTTTCATATGAGCCTCCACTGATTTCAGTTCCCGGATGCCGCACAAAAAAACATGCGTGCATGCCGGCGGTCAAAAAATATTCGAAGGCGCTACTGCTCCAGTTCCTTGACAATGGGCAGCGTTTTTACAAACTGCAGCGCCAGGCGAAGCTGGTTGTCGCGTTCAAGCAGTTCCTTTGTTTCTTCCTGCCCTTCGCTCTTTGGACTGGCAGAAGCGTTTTTCTTCTGCTCGCCGTCTTTCTTTTCAAGATGACCGCGCAGATCCTGTTCTCGGAATGACATACCGGGAGTCTTCTGATCTTTGTCACGCGGCGCTTCCCATGCGGCTTCGAAATCCGGCTTGATGCCCTCGGCCTGAATGGTCCGCCCCGACGGCGTGTAATAGCGGGCAATGGTCAGCTTGAGTCCGGTACCGTCAGAAAGAGGAATGAGATTCTGCACAGAGCCCTTGCCGAAGGTGCGCTCGCCAAGGATAAGGGCGCGCTTTCTGTCCTGCAGAGCGCCGGCGACAATTTCGGATGCAGAGGCGGATCCGGCATTGACCAGCACCACAAGCGGACAGGTCACATCGTCTGGATTGCTATGCGAGCTGAACACTTTTTCGCCGGCAGCATCGCGGCCGCGCATGGACACGATGCGGCCTTTCTTCAAAAACATGTCGGCAACTTCGACCGATTGATCAAGGAGCCCACCGGGATTGTTGCGAAGGTCAAGCACGACGCCTTTGAGTTCGCCTTCCGAGCGGGCCTTCGAAAGAGCCTTGCGCAGTTCTGAGGCGGTATTGCCGCTGAACCTGGTGACGCGCATCCAGTGGTATCCGGGCTCCAGTACACGGGCTTTCACGCTGATGAGCGGAATCGCGTCGCGCTTGATATTCATGGTGACAGGCTGCGAACTGTCCTTATGCAGGACCTTCAGCTCCACCATGGTGCCGCGCTTGCCGCGCATCTTTGAAACAACCTCGGTAAGCGTCATTTCCATGGTGTACTGCCCGTCCACCGTCACAATCACGTCGCCTGCGCGCAGTCCGGCCCGGTAGCCTGGCGTGTCCTCGATGGGGCTGACCACGAGCACCTGATTGTTTTCCATGGTTATCTCTACGCCTACGCCGAAAAATTCGCCGCTGGTTTCTTCCTGCATGGTCTGGAATTCCTTCTTCGTCATATACGACGAATGCGGATCAAGATTCTGCAGCATGCCCTTCACAGCGCCTTCCACGAGCTCGCTCTGCGGCACATCCTTGACATAGTATTGCTCGACCAGATCAAGAATCTGGCTGAAGCGACGCAGCGCTTCATAATCAGCGTCAGCGCTGACGGCGTTCATCACTCCCCCGCCGGCAATAAAGGCCATGAGTGAAATGGCGGCGACGGTCAGAACTCGTTTTTTTTGCATGGCATCCTCCGAAGAGCGGCATCCGGACAGGCCGAAAAAAGTCTGGGGGAGCTCCCCAGCATCCGTGAGAGAGAAAAAATACGTTTCTTTCCGGCAAAAGGCAATGGATTTCTCGCCATTCACCGGCATGCTGCCCTCCGTTTTACGCATGCCGCAGCGAGACTTTCCGTCGTTTTTCATTTGACGAAAACCCGCAGGCAACGTAACCAGACGCAAAGAGGAGGCATGCATGGAAGAAGTTACCGCACTGCCCGGATGGCTGGAAAAATTCCGCGCCGGAGACGATGTTTTTGCACACGCCTGGGATTCAGCCGGCGCAGAAGACAGGGCCCTGCTGAAAACAGCCATTGCCTGGCATTTTCACCGATGGGGAATCAGCGATGCCTCAGAGCTATGCGAACGGCGCTCCCCCCGCGAAGGTTTTTGCACGAGGGTCAGCACTCAGCCGGTCGACTGGGTTCTTGCCATTCTTTCACCGGGATTCTCCTCTCCGGCGAGACTGCTTGCAACGCTTGTGCCAGCCCTGATAGCCGGCGTCGCGCACCCTGCAGTCCTGTCTGTCGGAGAACCCGCCGGATCCGTCGCTGCAGCCTTGGAACTGGCTGGTATTGAAGACTTGTTCATAACAGACGTCCGGCAGGCTGGCCGCCTTGCCGGCGAGCTCCAGGATCGCCGGATTGCAGGCAGGCTGATCTTGTTCCCATGGACAGGCAATGACAGCGCAGACGATGATGTTTCAGAACTTTTTCGCAGCCTTGGCAAAAAAATGCGCGCATACTCAGACAGTCCCCGGCCTTCACTGCTCATCACGGAGCAGCCCAGCGGCATTTCCCATGCTGAACTAAACGCACGCCTGCTCTGGCTGCACCCTGACGCGCGCATTCTTGACAACCGGCATGAAGCACAATCCCCCGACGCCGTTTACGGCGTTTCTCCATGCAGTACCGGTACGCCGCTTTCTGCGTCAATGCTGTTTGGTTCCGGCATGGAGGCATGTTGGACCGGGCCTTCCCCAGATTTTTTCCGCGCAAGACGCTGCGCCGCATTTCTGACTATGGAGGACGAAGCATGAAGGACAAAGCCCAGCGACTGCGCAACATTGGCGTCATCGCCCATATTGACGCGGGCAAGACCACGCTCAGCGAACGCATTCTTTTTTACACGCGGAAAATACATCGCATGGGCGAGGTGCACGACGGCACAGCGACCATGGATTTCATGCCTGAAGAACAGGAACGCGGCATCACCATAGCCGCGGCGGCCTCGACATGCGAATGGAAAGACTGGACGATCAATCTTATTGACACTCCCGGCCATGTTGACTTCACCATCGAGGTTGAACGTTCCCTGCGCGTGCTTGACGGAGCCGTCGGCGTCTTTTGCGCTGTTGGAGGCGTCGAGCCCCAGTCTGAAACAGTATGGCGCCAGTCCGAAGCGTTCAGCGTGCCAAAAATCGCCTTTGTCAACAAAATGGACAGGACAGGGGCAAACTTCAGCGCCGTGCTCGATGCCATGCGCGACAGGCTGGGAGCCTGTCCGGCCCCCGTCACCGTGCCGTTGGGGGAAGGGGCGGATTTTCACGCCGTCGCCGATGTCATTGCCATGAAAAAGCTTGTCTTTACCGAGGACTCGCTCGGCGCAGATATGCACGAAGACGACTGGGAAGGCGACGAAAAGGCCGTAGCTCAGGCGTGGCGTGACAAGACGCTGGAACTGCTCGCCGAAAACGACGACGCTTTCATGGAACTCTACCTTGAAGAGCGCTTTGCCGAAGCAGATATCCGCGCCGCCATGCGCCGTGCCACGCTGGCACGCCTGGTCACTCCCGTTCTGGCTGGTTCTGCCCTGCGAAACGCCGGCGTACAGCCACTACTGGATGCCATAGGGAGCTATCTGCCTTCCCCTGATGATGTTGCCCCCCCCGCAGGAACCACATCGAAAGGAGAAGAAACCGTTGTTGATCGGGATCCCGACGCACCCGTCTGCGGACTGATTTTTAAAATCCTCATGGAAGGGGGGCGGCGCACAGCCCTGCTGCGCCTATACGGAGGCACGCTTAAAGAAGGCGACGTCCTGAAAAACACGGCGCGCGGCAAGGAAGAACGTGTTTCACGGATGTTCCGCATGGACGCCGATCAGCAGGAGCCTCTCAGCGAAGCCCGCTCCGGAGACATCATAGCCGTCATCGGCCTGCGCTCGGCCTGCACCGGAGACACGGTCGCCTCTCCCGGGCTGGACATTCTTCTCGAACGCATCGATGAAGTTAAGCCCGTCATAAACATGGCCCTGGAACCGCGCAACGCCGATGAAGGCAAGACCCTTGACGAAGCGCTTGCACGCTACGCTGCAGAAGACCCCACCTTTCATTCCTCTCTTGACGAGGGCACCGGCAACAGAATCATTGCCGGCATGGGAGAGCTGCACCTTGACGTCGTTCTGGAGCGCATGCGCCGCGAATACGGCATATCGCCCAGAGCCGGCAAACCGCAGGTGCTGCTGAGAGAAACCGTCCGTTCCGAAGGCACCGGGCACGGACTGTTCGACCGCGAACTCGGTTCGGCCCGCCATTTTGGCGAGGTCAGCCTGACCATAAGCCCGCGCGGTCGCGACCTTGGCAACCTTGTGGAGCTCGCCGTCGAACTTGCATCGCCCTCCGACCCCAAAAATGCCGTGCCAAAAATGCTGGCCGAAGAAGTATTGCAGGGCATTTCAGACAGCCTGCTGTCCGGTCCTCAGACTGGCTATCCAGTGCAGGACGTACATGTGACCGTGACAGGCATACGCCGCGAAAACGCAACGGCAGCCGGCTGCCGCATGGCAGCGGCAGCGGCGCTGCGCGATGGCATGGAGCATGCGCATGGCATTGTCCTCGAACCTCTCATGGACGTGGAAATCATCACCCCTGACGAAGCTCTCGGGGCAAGCATCAGCCTGTTCCAGAACTGCGGCGGCAAGGTGGAACAAATGGGCGAACGCGGCGGCATGCGTTATCTGGCCGGCATTGCCCCCATGCGCGGCCTGTTCGGCTTTTCGACGGCCCTGCGCTCAGCGACGCAGGGCCGTGCGGGCTTCAGCATGCGTTTCAGGCATTTTGACTCCATCCAGGGGCGCTCATGAGAGCCATGGACCTCGTTCAGGCCGAAAAGGCAAAAAAAAGCCTGGGGCAGCATTTTTTGCGGGATGAAAGCGTTGTCAGAAGAATTGCGGCTCTTTTGCAGGCAGAAAAAGGCGACCAGATACTTGAAATAGGCCCAGGTCCGGGAGCGCTGACCGCTATGCTGAGGCCCCTGCCATGGCGCCGGCTGGTGCTCATCGAAAAAGACGATTACTACGCTGGCGAGCATCGACGCCTTGCCCTGCCCGGCATGGAAGTCATTTCCGGTGACGCGATGCTCCACCCGTGGCAGCAGATGCAGGGGCTCTGGATCATTACCGGCAACCTTCCGTACAACATAGCCTCTCCGTTGATGTGGGACATCGTAAGCCGGACGCCAGGCCTTAAACGCGCCGTGTTCATGATACAAAAAGAAGTTGCAGAACGCATACTGGCCCCTGCAGGGAGCAAAAGCTATGGAGCCCTGTCAGTATGGATCCAAAGCTACTGCACCGCCGCAAAGGGATTTATCGTTCCCCCTTCGTGCTTTTCTCCGCCTCCCAAGGTAGATTCAGAAGTCATTGTCCTCATGCCCATTGAATCCCAACGCAGGCCGGCGCAGCCTGAACGACTTTCTTCTCTGCTGAAAATATGCTTTCAGCAGAGGCGCAAGCAGCTGCAGGCCATTCTGAGGAAGCGCTTTTCAGAAAATGCCGTGCTTTCTGCCCTTGAACGGGCAGGTGTCGATCCGTCTCAGCGGCCTGAAACTCTGCTGCCGCATCAGTTTCATGCGCTCGCCGATCTGCTTTTTTAAGGAAAAATTCCCGAAAAGCCCTCAGCCGTATTGACTAACGGCCTGAAACGTGTTCCTAAGAGAAAAACTTTCAGACCTCTGTCCATCAAAGAAAGGAGCCTGTCATGACGAAAGCAGAACTTATTGCCAAGATTGCAGAAAAAGGCGGCATGACCAAAGCGAGTGCCGAAACATCTCTCAAAGCGCTCATTGATTCTGTCGAAGAAGTCCTCGCCTCTGAAGGCAGGATCGTGCTCCCAGGGTTCGGTACTCTTGCCGTTGAAGAACGCAAAGAACGCCAGGGCAGAAATCCCGCCACCGGCGCTCCCATAACCATTCCCGCGGCAAAAGTCGTTAAATTTAAGGCTGGCGCAAAACTGAAGAATCAGATACAGTAACTTTTTCATGGCAGGGACAGACTCTGCCATGAAAAGCATTCTGTGTTTGTTATAGCCAGCATCAAGGAGTATTCATGCTAATCCCCGGTGAAAACGGCCATAGCCCCCTTCCGTGGGACCTTCCCCTCTGGCAGCCCGACTATGCCATATTTTTTGGAGCGCTCTATTCTGTGCTGCTGGTTCTTGGCATAGGCATTGCCCTGGCCTTTGTACGCGCTGCAAAAGACGCAAACAGCTGCGAGCACCGCGAACACTGATAACGCCAACTTTTTTTCGCAAAAGGCAAGCTGTCGGCTTGCCTTTTGCGGAAGCTTGGTTTATAAAACCGTCTCGCCGTTCGACGCAGGACGGTCTTATATCCATACGAAGGGGGTGATTCCCGTGCCCGGAGTTTTTCTCAGCGATGACGATAATTTTGATATCGCGCTCCGCCGCTTCAAAAAACAGGTCGAAAAGGCCGGCATTCTTTCAGAAATGAAGAAGCGCCAGCACTATGAAAAGCCCAGCGTGATGCGCAAAAAAAAGAAGGCAGCGGCCCGTAAGCGCCTTGTAAAAAAAATGCGCAAGGTCACTGTGGCGTAGCACTATCTTTTAGCGGGGCCCTCTGCAGCGGTCCCTTGCAAGGTCGGTCAGGAGCCGGAAGAAATTCTTCATGAATTTCCGGCTCCTATTCCTGTGTCTGCCATCATTGTTGTGCCCGACTTTAATCTCAGACTGCCTGCGCGGGCTTTGCCGAGGGCATGTTCCGCAGGGCAGGCACTGCCGCGGTATTAAGCGCCGCAAGGTATTTTAATGGAAGAACGCAGTCTCCGCGCGCTTGAATTTTTTCGGGTTCTGGAAGCCCTTGCCGGACGCTGCCGTTCCGAAGCGGGCAAACGATCAGCGCTTGCCCTGCGCCCCCTGAATGATCTGAATGCCATACGCCGGCGGCAGCGCGTCTATGACGAAACGCAGTCATGGCTTGCCGAAGCTGACCAGCCCCTCACTGATTTTCCAGACATTTCAGGTATTATCGGCTACCTGGAAAGCCATGCCGCCCCCTTGCTCGACATGGACGCGCTGTGGGCGTTGCGCGAAACGCTCACCCTGGCAAAAAAGCTGCGGTTGAACATACACGAAGGCGCTGCCCGCCGCCCCATGCTTGACGCCATGGCATGCGAACAGCCGATGCCTGAACTTTCTGCTTCTGCCCTTTTCCGCTGCCTTGGCGACGACGGCTCGCTGAAGGACGAAAGTTCCCCCGGCCTTCTTCTTGTACGTGGAGAAATACGCAGCATACATCAGAACTGCCTGCGCCGGGTCCGTGAATTCTCAGAAAAATACAACATCGCCCATTATCTTCAGGACGAATACATGACGCTTTCGTCCGACCGCTATGTGCTCCCCCTCAAAGCAAACTTCAAAGGGAGAATGCAGGGCATAATCCACGACTACTCCAAGACGGGCGAAACCATTTACTTTGAACCGCTCTTCCTGGTTGAGCAAAACAACCGGCTTCAGGAATTGAAAAGGCAGGAACACGACGAAGAGCAGCAAATTCTTCGGATGATTACGGGGCTGCTTGTCCAGGAACTTTCCCTGGTCAGGGCAGCCTGGGATTTTCTAGTGCGGCTCGACCTTGTTCAGGCCGCCTGCTCCATGGGATCAGATTTTAACGGCCACTGCGTTTCCATAGAAGAAAACTGCGCCGCCATTCTGCCGGGCGCACGGCATCCCCTGCTTGCTCTTGAATCGGTCCGAAAAGAGCTGGACCGAAGTTACTCCGGGCCACGCCGGGTGCAGCCCGTGGACATACTCTTCCGCGATGGCGACCACGCCCTTGTCATCAGCGGCGGCAATGCCGGAGGCAAGACGGTCGCTCTAAAAACCCTTGGCCTGATCACGCTCATGACGCTGACAGGGTTGCCTGCTCCGTCAAACGGTGGATCGCGCCTTCCATTCTGGAATGACGTGCTGGCCTTTATCGGCGACGAACAAAGCATTGACGACCATGTATCTACCTTTACTGGACAGATACGCCATCTGTCAGAGGCATGGGACAGGCTTGACGGCAGAGCCCTTGTCCTTCTGGACGAGTTTGGCGCCGGTACAGATCCGGCCCAGGGAGCGGCGCTTGCGCAGGCCGTGCTGGACGGCCTGCTTGAAAAAGGTGCGTTTACCATGGCTGCGACGCATTTTCCCGCATTAAAAAGCTATGCCCTTACCAGAGAGGGTGTCCGCGCAGCCTCCATGCTTTTTGACTCCCGTACCAAAAAGCCGCTTTTTCAAATCGCATACGACCAGGTAGGGTCAAGCCAGGCGCTGGATGTCGCCCATGAACATGGGATGCCGGAGTCCATTCTGGCAAGGGCCGAACATTATCTGCTCATGGACGGCAGCGATGCCACGCTGATCATGGACAGGCTCAACGGGCTTGCTGCCCGCCGCGAAGATGAATTATCCGCGCTGCGTGAGCAGCAGCGCCTTCTTGCGGAACGCAAAAAAGTACTGCAGGAAAAAATGGAAAAGGCGCGGGCCGTCCTGGAGGAAGATCTTAGACGCATGTCGCGGGAGCTCATGCAGGAATACAGGAATGGCAAGGTTACGGCACGTCAGGCCCACAAAGAATTGGCCAGACTGCGCGCTCAGATAGCGCCGGCCGTCGCCGAAGACGAAAAGCCTGCCCCGGTGGCCGCGCAGTTTTCCGTTGGAGGCGAGGCCACGCATAGGCTGTGGAATAAAAAAGCCGTTGTCCGCCAGATAGATGAAAAAAACGGCAAGGTCAAAATCGACATGGGGGGCGTGACACTCTGGGCTCCCCTTTCCGACCTGATGCCCGGTTCTTGCGCGGCTTCCGCCCCAAGGGCTGTTTCCAGCGCAAAAATTTCTGCACCGGAAGCGTCTTTGCGTCTTGACTTGCGAGGCAAGCGTGCTGATTTAGCTTTGGCGGAACTTGAACGTTTTCTCGACCGTTCGCTGCTTGCGGGAGCTGGCAGCGTGGACGTTATCCACGGGCGCGGCACGGGAGCGCTGCGTAAAGCAGTCCACGACCTGCTCAAAAGCTTTCCTGGCGTCGCTTCCTTTCAATGCGCCCCGGAAGGCCAGGGCGGCGACGGCGTAACTCAGGTTGTTTTCAGGTAAAACCAGGTGCGGTCATGAGGAGTGAAGACGCCATCCAAGCCATAAAATCACGCATACGCCTCTCTGATCTGGCGAGACGTTATGTTGAGCTGCGCCCCGCCGGGGCCCGGCTGGTTGCACCATGCCCCTTTCATCAGGAGACCAAGCCGTCGTTCTCCATTAATGACGAGCAAGGCGTATTTTACTGCTTTGGATGTCAGGCCTCAGGCGATATTTTTGATTTTTACGGCCGCATCAACGGACTGGATTTCAGGGAATCTCTGCAGGCCCTGGCCGAAGAGGCCGGGGTTCAGATCGAAACGTTCCGCCGCGATCCGGGAGCTCGCAGGGAACGCTCAAAAAAACTTGACATGCTTCGCATGCATGAGCTGGCTGCTGCCCACTTTCGCAGCAATCTGGCAACACCCGCCGCCAAGGCATGCCGCGACTATATAAACGAACGCGGAATCTCGGCTGAACTGCAGGAAAGGTTCGGCCTTGGCTGGAGCATGGACGGCTGGCAGGACCTGTGCGGCACATTCAGCCGCTCCGGTTTTGACGCGTCCACTGCTGTTTCCTGCGGCCTGCTTTCCCAAAGTTCGTCAGGAAGAATTTTTGACAGGTTCCGCAGCCGCCTGATGTTTCCCATCCGCAGTCTCTCTGGACAGGCCATCGCTTTCGGGGGGCGCATACTCCCTGCCCTCGCGCGGGAAGACGACGCCAAATACATCAACAGCAGCGATTCGCCCATCTATAAGAAAGGCGAGCATCTTTTCGGCCTGTTTCAGGCCCGCCCTTCCATCGCCACGAAAAAAAGCATTATCCTGACTGAAGGCTATATGGACGTCATAACGCTGCATCAGTACGGATACACGCAGTCTGTCGGGGTTCTCGGCACAGCGTTGACCCCCGATCAGGTAAAAAGACTTTCGGGGTTCAGCTCAAGCATAGAACTCATGCTTGACGGCGATGCTCCAGGGCGCAAAGCCGCTTTTCGCTCTTGCGAATTGCTGCTTACGCGAGGGCTTGCCTGCAAAGTCGTCCTTTTCCCGAATGACAACGACATCGACTCCATGCTGCATTCCTTTGGCAGGGACGCAGTTGAAGAGCTCCGCTCGCAGGCGCAGGACGGCATGGACTATTGCCTTGCCGTGCTTCGCGGCATGGCGCCGCGCGACGCCGTCGAATGGTCCCGGACCTTTCTGGCCCAGATTGAGATGCCGGAGCTGTTTCACCGCTATGCAGCAAGCCTTGCCACAGGCCTGGGCATATCAGAAGCTGAACTTCGCGGCGGCGTGCTCAGCCGCAGGGCACCTGCTTCCATGCCGCGCTCTGCCGCAGAAGGTTACCGTACCGCCCCAAAGCTGCGAAACAGCCGCGACAGGGAAATCCTCACCTTTGCCGTGCGCCATCCGCAGCGTGTCGGCGACCTTCTTAATGCCGGGGCGGATCTGGCGCTGAGCGCCCCCTGGGCACTGCGCCTGTGGGACAAGCTTTTCCGGCTTGGCATCAACGCTTTCGACAGCCTCGATGAAAAAGAAAAGAGTTTCTGGGTGCGCTGCCGAAACGGCGAAGCACCGCCACTGGATAACGAAAACGCAGAATTTGACGCTCTGCTCCATCTGCTGAACAATCAGCAAAAATCTTCGCACACCGCTTCTCTGAAGGCCGCTCTGCAGCAGGGCACCTCCAGCACGGAAGCTCAACGGGAATATATGGTTGCGCTCAAGGAAGCGCGAGGGAGACACCGTGACCAATAACCTGAAAGAAATGCCGCAGTTCAAGCCGCTCATCGCAAAAGGCAAGTCGACCGGCTATCTTACTTTCGAAGAAGTCAGCAAATCCATGCCAGCCGAGATGCATACTGAAGACTGCATCGAAGAGATTCTCTCCATGTTCGACCAGCTGGAAATTGCCATTGTGGACACGGAGAAAGAAGGCAAATCCATTGCCAGCAACCATACCGAAGCAGAAAGCGAAGCTCCGGAAGTGACCTTTGAAACTTCTGATGCCGATGGCGACGCAGACTTTACCGCGCTGGAAGGCTCGCTGGACGACGACGCCGATTTTGCAGCCCGCAACTCCGACCCCGTACGCATGTACCTGCGGGAAATGGGAGCTGTTCCCCTGCTGGACAGAGACGGCGAAGTGCTCATCGCCAAAAAGATTGAAGTCGGCGAGGATGAAGTGCTGTGCGCCCTGGCCGAAGTGCCCGTGGCCGTCGAAGAACTTATCAACGTCGGCACAGATCTCATGCAGAACCGCGCCAAGCTTAAAGACGTGGTGAAAACCATTGAGGAAGACGACCCCGACGAAGACGAAATGAGCCAGCGGCAGAGGGTCATCAATCTTCTCGAAGACATTCGCGGCATCTACAAGAAAAAACAGAAAATCTACCAGAAGCTTGACGCTTGCTGCACTCTTGACAGGCGCGTTACCTCCATCCAGAAAGAAATCATGCAGTATAAGGACGACATCGTTTCACGCCTGCGCGAAATCAAGCTTGAAAAAACGCTCATTGACCGCATTGTCGAAACCGTCGAAGATTACGTCCGGCAGATGAAGAACTATCAGCGTGAGCTTGACGCTTATGCCGAAACAACCGGCAAATCGCAAAAAGAGCTCGAAGAACTGTTTGCCTCACTGGACAACCGAACGCGTCCCATCCAGGAAGTTGCCGCCGAACTGAACATGCCCATAGACAACATGTTCTCCTACAAAGAGCTCATCATGGGCAAAATTGAAATTCTTGCCCGCCTGAGGGAAAAATGCTGCCAGAACGAAGATGACCTCGAAGAAGTGCTCTGGCGCGTACGCAGGGGGATGGACGTTTCGACCATGGCCAAGCAGGAGCTCATCCGCTCAAACCTCAGGCTGGTGGTGAGCATCGCCAAAAAGTACACCAACCGGGGCCTCCAGTTCCTCGACCTGATACAGGAAGGCAACATCGGCCTCATGAAAGCTGTTGACAAGTTTGAGTACCAGCGAGGCTACAAGTTTTCTACCTACGCCACCTGGTGGATACGCCAGGCCATTACACGAGCCATCGCCG
Source organism: Mailhella sp. (assembly GCA_017940105.1). Classification (GTDB taxonomy): domain Bacteria; phylum Desulfobacterota; class Desulfovibrionia; order Desulfovibrionales; family Desulfovibrionaceae; genus Mailhella. The sequence continues at coordinate 20,759 of JAGAZG010000188.1, forward strand.
ATCAGGCGCGCACCATACGCATACCAGTGCACATGATAGAAACCATCAACAAACTGATACGCACATCACGGTACCTGGTGCAGGAGCTCGGGCGTGATCCGAGCCCGGAAGAAATAGCCGAACGCATGGATTACCCTGTGGACAAGGTCAAAAAAGTGCTCAAGATAGCCAAGGAGCCCATTTCTCTTGAAACTCCCATCGGAGACGAAGAGGATTCCAACCTCGGCGACTTTATTGAAGACAAAAAGGCCGCGGCTCCTGCAGAAGAAGTGGTCAGCACTAAGCTGAAAGACCTGATTGCTTCCGTTCTGGCAGACCTGACCCCCCGTGAGGAGCAGGTTCTGCGCAAGCGCTTTGGCATAGGGGAAAAATCTGACCACACGCTTGAAGAAGTGGGCAAGCTTTTCAATGTCACGCGTGAACGCATACGCCAGATTGAGGCCAAGGCCCTGCGAAAGCTGCGCCATCCCGTGCGCAGCCAGGCTTTAAGATCTTTTTACGAAAATTAACCCTCGTGCGCTTTTGTCATAGAAGACCTGCACAGGCATTCATGCCTGCGCACCTGATGTTCGGGAGGGGAATGCTCCCTCTCCCAAACCGGCCGAGAACTTAGAGCATGTTCAAAAATGCTCGAGACAGTTTTGCCGGAGGCAAGGCTGTCTCGCCAGCCATGAGCAGCCCGGATTGTCAATGCGGCGAAGCCGCTTCCTCAAGGGGCACGCAGGCAGCATTCACTTGCGGCGTTAAACGAAATGGCTGGCGCAAGGGGACTATGCGTTCGTATAGTGTATCCAGAGCGGTAGTCTCAATATTTCTTGAAAGCGCTCCAAACAGAACGGTGCCAACGATGAAAAAGCGGGCCGCAGGCTGCAATCCACAATCGCAGCC
>JAGAZG010000189.1 GCA_017940105.1 Mailhella sp.
GATGACTACACCAAAATCAGACATAAGGAAAACAAGGGCCTCTCTCCACGGGCAAAAATGTCTGGGCTGCTTATTGTTGCGGCAGCAGCATCCCTGCTTCTTCTGAATCAGCCTGAATACACATCAAAGCTTGCCGTGCCTTTTTTTAAGCAGTTCATGCCTGATCTGGGAATTTTTTACGCATTTTTTTCCATCATTGTGCTTCTGGCATCGTCCAATGCCGTCAATCTTACAGACGGGCTGGACGGGCTGGCCATACTGCCCGTTGTCATGTGCTGCATGGTGTACGCCGTGTTCATCTATGTTGCCGGGCACGCTAATTTTGCCGCATATCTTCAAGTGCCTTCTGTTCCAGGCGTAGGCGAAGTCACGGTTTTCTGCTGCGCGCTGATGGGCGCTGGTCTGGGCTTTTTGTGGTACAACTGCTTTCCTGCTCAGGTTTTCATGGGCGATGTGGGAGCGCTGAGCCTTGGAGGAGTCCTTGGCTTTCTCGCCATTCTTTGCAAGCAGGAATTCATTCTCATCATAGCAGGCGGCGTTTTTGTTGTAGAAACACTGTCGGTGATCATGCAGGTTGGGTATTTTAAGGCGACTCATGGTAAAAGGCTTTTCCGCATGACTCCAATCCATCATCACTTTCAAAAAGGATCCCATCCGCTCCCGGAATCAAAAATCATTGTCCGCTTCTGGATCGTTTCTGTCTTGCTTGCCATCATGTCTCTTTCTGTTTTAAAAATCAGGTAATTTTCCATGCAAACATTCGTCCATTCTTTTAAAAAAGCGGCGGTCGTCGGCGCCGGCAGAAGCGGCAGGGCCGCTATCAGGTTGCTCCATGCCGCAGGTCTTGAATGCATACTTCTGGAAAAATCGCCGGAGAACATACCGGAAGATTTCATGTGCTGGCTTGCAGAAAACGATATTCCGCTTCTGGCTGGAGAACATAAGCCGGAATATTTTTGCGGAACCGACCTTGTCATACCAAGCCCCGGCGCCGCAAAAAGCGCCATTCTTCCTCTGCTTGCAGAGGGAGCCAGCAATGCAAATGCCGTTATAATGTCTGAATCAGAGCTTGCCTGGCGCTTTCTGGAAGGAGAACCCGTCATAGGCGTCACCGGAACGAGCGGCAAGACGACAACAACAAGCATTTGCTCAGCAATGCTTGAAAAACACGGTCTTACCGTGTTTACGGGCGGCAATATCGGCACGCCTCTTTCCGAATATATCCTCGCAAGATTGGCCGGAAAACCTAAAGCCGATGTCATCGTGCTTGAACTTTCGAGCTTTCAGCTGCAAACCTGTTCCTCGCTGCACCCGCGCGTTGGAATTTTGCTTAACATATCTGAAAATCATCTCGATTTTCATGCGGATATGCAGGAGTATACGGACGCCAAGATGCAGCTTTTTGCATGTCAGACATCAGAAGATCTGGCTGTTCTTCACCCGTCCCTGAAAACACTGCCGGAAAAATACGGAATGAAAGCCGAAATCGCCTTCATCGATCCGGAGCTGCGTCCGTTCCCCAATACACGGCTGATTGGATCACATAATCAGTGCAATGCTTCAGCCGCATTTATGGCTGCGTCGAAATTCGGTGTCACCAGGGATGAAGCGGCACAGGCCATGGAAGAGTTCACTCCCATAGCCCACCGCCTTGAGCATGTTGCAGAACATGACGGCATCACCTATGTCAACGACTCCAAATGCACAACTATCGAAGCGCTTCGCGTTGCTCTTGCCGCTTTCAGCTCGCCTGTAATCCTTATGGTCGGCGGCAAATTTAAGGGAGGCGATCTGATTGGCGTCAGACCGTTGCTGAAATCACGCGTCAAAGCCGTTTGCCTGTATGGAGCATCCAGGGAACATTTTGAAAAGGCATGGTCTGGCATCATACCCGTGACCTGGGACGAGACCATGGATCTTGCTCTTGAACGAAGCAGGCGCATTGCCGTTCGGGGAGATACCATCCTCCTCGCTCCCGCAACTTCAAGTTTTGACCAGTATAAAAACTACGTGGAACGCGGCAACCATTTTAAAGAACTCGTTATCAGACTCAGGGATCAGCACTGATGAACGTCCGCATCACGCCTCCGCAACAAGCTTCTGCAGAACAGGAAGTTCAGGGGCCTATTGATTACTGGCTGCTAGCGTTGCTGCTGATAATCCTCTGCATAGGCTTGCTGGCGGTACTGAGCGCAAGCGGACCTGTCAGCCAGCGGGAATTTAAAAATTCCTACCACTTTTTTTACCATCAGCTCTTTACGATGGGACTGGGCGGCGTCCTTATCATCATACTGTGCCTGATACCTCGAAAAATCATAAACAACAGCCATTACTGGGCCATTGCCGCATCTATCATACTGTTGCTGCTATGCATACTGATCGGCCCAAAAATCAACGGCTCCAGACGCTGGATCAACCTGCATTATGTCATGCTCCAACCCATGGAATTTGCCCGGATAGCCCTGGTGCTTTACCTGGCCTATTTCCTTGGCAGCAAGCAGGCCATAGTAAAATTCGTCTGGCGGGGGATCTTTCCTCCTCTAATTATTTCAGGCATGCTAATCGGCCTTATCATGCTTCAGCCGGATCTGGGAGGCGCCATTCTTCTCGCCCTCATTTGCTTTTTTATGCTACTTGCCGGCGGTTCTAAGATCAGGCATCTTATTGGCGTGCTGCTACCGCTGGCCATTCTCGTCGGCATAGCCATCATAGTCTCGCCTTACCGGATAGCCCGCGTTTTTGCCTTCCTGCATCCTTTTGACGATATGCGCGGCAACGGCTGGCAGCTTGTGCAGAGTCTTCTCGCCCTGGGCAGCGGAGGGATGTTTGGCGTCGGCCTCGGGGGAAGCATTCAAAAGACAGGCCCCCTTCCTGAAGCTCACAACGACTTTATCATGTCTATTGTAGGCGAAGAAATCGGCTTTGCCGGCATAGTCGTCATCATGATTCTCTTTGCGCTTTTCTTTTACCGCTGCTACCGCGTCGTTCTTGGGCAGAAAAGCCTGCGTGACCGGCTGTGCGCTTTCGGACTGACGCTGGCCATGGCCCAAAGCTTTCTGCTCAATCTTGCCGTCATTCTCGGGGCTGTGCCGCCCAAGGGAATCGCCATGCCTTTCATCAGCTATGGGGGAAGCAGCCTGCTTGCAAACATGATCTGCGCGGGACTTCTCCTCCATTATTCCAGAACATCCAGGGAGTAACACAAATGCCCATACGCATCATTCTGACCACAGGAGGAACGGGAGGACATATTTTTCCTGCTCTCGCTGTTGCGGAAAGCCTGAAAGCAAAGCAGTCCGATGCAGAAATTCTTTTTATCGGCGGCACCTATGGTCCAGAGAAAGAACTTGTCGAAAAAGCCGGCGTTGCATTTGTAGGACTTCCTGTGCGGGGTTTTATCGGCCGGGGATTAAAAGCGCTGCCGGCTCTTGGAGCCATGAGCACTTCCATTGGCCAGGCAATGAATATTCTAAAAGAATTCCGGCCCAATGCCGTCATGGGGTTTGGAGGATACGCTTCTTTTCCTACGCTGTTTGCATCCTGGCTTCTGCGGTATCCATGCGCCATTCATGAGCAAAACGCCATCCCTGGCGCCGCAAACAAATTGATGGGTAAAATGGCTCGCCGCATCTGCCTTTCATGGCCTCAGCCGGATGGCCGGCCTGCTTTCGCCCCAGCGTCCTCAGTACTGACAGGCAATCCCATACGAGCCGGCATCGCTCGCCTTGGAAGAGAAAAAAACTCCGTGCCGTCACGCTGCCTGCTTGTCATGGGCGGTTCGCAAGGAGCGCGTGCCGTTAATTCCATTATGATTAAAATGCTGCCGGAGCTGCGCAAAGCAGGCATAACTATCGTGCACCAGACCGGAAAGAACGAATTTGAAACCGTAGCCGCAGCATATGCGCAGTGCGGCTTCTCGCAGCAGGAAACAGCATCGATTGTACACCCATTCATTCACGATATGGCCTCAGTATATGCAAAATGCGACCTTGCGTTATGCCGGGCGGGAGCAACCTCCATGGCCGAGCTCGCCTCTGCCGGCATTCCTGCGGTGTACATTCCCTTTCCGTTTGCTGCGCATGACCATCAGACCGCAAATGCAAAAGCCATGCAAGATGCCGGCGGCGGAGTACTGCTGCCCCAGCAGCAGGCAGAGATGATGGCAGAAAACGGCGAGCTGGCCAAAATGCTCACAGACATCCTTAATGACGAATCAAGGCTTGCAGCAATGCGCAAAGGCGCCCTCTCCCTGGCACATCCTGATGCCGCAGGAACCGTCGCCGACGAACTGCTCGCCCTGGCCCGCAACAACACTCCAGGAAAATAAGCATGGACAGTAAAATCAGAGCAATACATATGGTAGGCATAGGCGGTTCCGGCATGAGCGGAATCGCGGAAGTTCTTCTGAATCTGGGATACAGCGTACATGGTTCTGACCTGTCAAACAGCTCTACCGTGCAGAGGCTGCGCTCTCTTGGAGCAGTCATTCATACGGGACATGCCGCATCCAATCTTGAAGATCCTCAGGTTGTTGTGCGCTCTTCGGCCATAACAGACTCCAACCCTGAAATCCAGGCGGCAAGGGAACGAGGAATCCCCGTCATTCCACGGGCAGAAATGCTTGCAGAACTCATGCGCCTGCGCACAGGGATCGCCGTGGCGGGAACGCATGGCAAAACAACGACCACATCTCTCACAGCGTCCATTTTCGATGCGGCCGGACTTGATCCTACGGTCATCATCGGAGGCCTGCTCAATGCCTACAGGGCAAACGGTCATCTCGGACAGGGAGAATACCTTATCGCTGAATCAGACGAATCAGACGGCTCTTTCCTATGCCTTTTTCCCATCATCAACATCGTAACAAATGTCGACTATGATCATGTCGACCATTACGGCACCCAGGAAGCCATTGACCAGGCTTTCACGGCCTTCATGAACAAGGTTCCTTTTTACGGCATGAATATCGTCTGCGGCGACGATCCTGGCGTGCAGCGGCTCATACCCGGCATAAAGCGCCCTTTCATGACATACGGATTCAACCGCGGATGCCGCATACGCGGCGAAATCGTCTCCTGCGCAGAAAAAAGCATCTTTCATGTCTGGCTGCGCCATCGTGACGGCACAGAAGAAAAAATTCTGGAAAATATCTGCCTGTCTCAGCCCGGGCGGCACAACATCCTCAATGCCCTGGCAGCCATAGGAGCCGCTTTGCAGGTTGGCATATCTGCTGAAAAATGTGCAAAAGGCCTTGAATGCTTTGCCGGCGTTGGAAGACGCTTTGAGTATAAAGGCGAAAAAAACGGCATTACTGTCATCGACGATTATGGACACCATCCAACGGAAATACAGGCAACCATACGCACAGCGCGGCAGGCTTTTCCTGACCGAAGGCTGATTATGGTTTTTCAGCCTCATCGCTTCAGCAGAACACAGGCCCTGTTCGGAGAATTCTGCCAGACCTTTGAAAATGTAGACAAACTGTTTTTAACCGAAATATATCCTGCGTCTGAAAAACCCATACCTGGCGTCAACGGCGCCAATCTTGCGCTAGGCATCCGGCAGGTTTCACAGACAGAGGTCGTCTACAAGCAGAGCTTTGACGAAATAGTAGAGCTGCTTCCAACAATTCTCAAATCTGGTGACGTGCTGATCACGCAAGGGGCAGGCAGCGTAACAAAAGTCGGTCCGCGCGTGCTGGAGATGCTCCCGTGAAGATCATTGAGCGCCCAA
>JAGAZG010000020.1 GCA_017940105.1 Mailhella sp.
CATGACTTCCAGGGCGTGCTCTGCCTTATCTGCGGGTAAAATGCATATAAGCTTGCCTTCATTGGCAAGATAAAAAGGATCCAGACCCAATATATCACAGCCGGCACGTACACTGTCGTGAACGGGCACGCTGCTTTCTTCAATGATGCAGTGCACGCCGGACTGTTCTGCAATTTCGTTGAGCGTAGTTGCCAGCCCTCCACGCGTCGGATCGCGCAGGACATGTATGCCTCCTACATTGCGGACAAGATTTTCAACCATGCCGCAAAGCGGCGCGCTGTCGCTGGAAGACGACACGAACGAAAGTTCGTTGCGACGTGCCATGATGGTGAGCCCGTGGTCTCCCATGGCGCCGCTCACAAGGATGGCATCCCCAGGACGGGCGGACGCCCCTGAAGGTGCCGGGCTGGCAATGATTTCCCCTATGCCCGCCGTTGTTATGAACATGCGGTCGCATGCACCTTTGGGTACGACCTTGGTATCGCCTGTCACAATATCAACGTCGGCAGTTCTGGCAGCAAGAGCCATGTCGTCAACCACGCGTTCAAGTTCTTCAAGTTCCAGTCCTTCTTCAAGAATAAAAGCACAGCTCAAATAACGCGGCTTTGCGCCCATCATGGAAATGTCGTTCACCGTGCCATGCACCGCCAGCGTTCCTATGCTGCCGCCAGGAAAAAACAGCGGCGTCACCGTATAGCCGTCCGTACTCATGGCAACTGTGCCGCTCATGTCCAGCACAGCCGCGTCGTCCATGCGGCGCAGAACAGGATTGTCGAAATGACGGAGAAAAACCTCTGAAATCAGTCGCTGAGAAGCTCTGCCCCCGCTGCCGCTGTCCAAAAGAATCTTCATGCGCGTGCCCCGGCAAAAAATAAATTAAAAAAAGCAGCAAAAACACGATGCTCTCTGCCGCGGCGGGCAGGTGCGCATCGCTTCTCTGCATTGCATGCATCTGCATTATGGATAGCATAAAACACGGCAAAAGAAAACTGCGCCCCCCCACAATGAGGAGCACTGAGAGCAGGGCTCCGAGTTTGTGGCCAAGTTTCTGAGCGTGTCCCAGGCCGAATTTTTACCTTACCTTTCCGGCATGCAATATTTGTACCATGCGGAACAGCTGCCCTCAGTAGAGACCATGCACGGTCCTGTGGGAGATTGTGGCGTACATGCCTTGCCAAACAAGGGGCATTGAGGCGGAACTAGCGCACCGCGAAGGATTTCGCCGCAGCGGCATCCTGGTATGGGACGAACCTCTTCCAGCTCCACGTCCAACCGGTTGAATGCATTGAAAGGTTCCCATTCAGGCCTGAGTGCAAGCCCGCTGCCCGGTATTACGTCAAGCCCTCTCCACCGTGCATCGCTCTTGCAAAATACGGTTTCCATGATTTGCACTGCATAAGGACTGCCACCGCTGCTGACGGCGCGCATATAGGTGTTTCCAATGCCTGGGCGCCCTTCATCAAGCATGTCAATCATCAGGCAAAGGGCAGAAAGTATGTCAGCAGGTTCAAAACCGCCTACTGCTGCGGCGCGACCATATTCTTCGGCAACAAAGCGAAAAGGCTGAAGCCCGAGGATCACGGCGACATGCCCAGGGAGCAGGAACATGTCCATTTTTCTGCCACCGGACTTCTCGCCGTCAAGAAGAGCCCGCAGCGCTGGTGGCACAAGCTTATTATAAGGAAACACGCAGAAATTTTTCAGACCGAGCCTTCGGGCTTCCATGAGTGTGCCTGCCATAACAGGAGCCGTGGTCTCAAAACCCACGGAAGGAAAAGCCACTGTCTTATCCGGATTCTCACCGGCAATTTTGACAGCATCCATAGGTGAATACACGACTCTTATGCGTGCCCCATCGGCCTGGGCATGCCTCAGGGAACGTCCATCCGGTCCGGGAACCCGCAGAAGGTCGCCAAAAGTAGCAATGATGACATTTGGCAGCTCCGCCGCACGTATCAGAGCAGCGATTTCCGAATCGTGCGTTACGCAAACCGGACATCCCGGACCAGAAATATGCTCCAGCCCATCCGGCAAAAGAGAACGCAGACCGCTGCGAAAAATAGAAACAGTATGCGTACCGCACACTTCCATGAACCGTACCGGCCGGCCAAGGCGGGAAATTCCATCCGATAGCCTGCCAAGCAAAGCCTTGCACAAGTCCGGGTCACGAAATGAAGCGGAAAAATCCATAATGCCTCCAGCAAGATAAACGCACAATGCCGGAAGCGAAGCTGCACGCCTGCTTCCGGCACATGCTTGTTTAAACACGCGATGCCGCTTTCAGGACAGCATCACTTTAAATAATCTTCCATCGTTCTGCTTCCCGCCGTCGATGAAAATACAAGGGGCAGTCCTGCAGGTTCAGAAACAGCTGTGGAGATTAACTCAGTCAGGCTGGGAGACGCATTCGGCGCAAGAGATACGGACATTTTTCCAGGCTGAAGAATCTGTTCTTTCAGCATTGCTCCCAGCTTCGCATAAAATGCGTTGTCGCCTGAGGCAAGTTCTTCTGCCTGTCCTGAAGCCATGCCAAGGAGATCCTTGGCCGGCATTTCCAGTTCTTTGGATGCAATGCCGAGAGCCATAGCCAGCAGACCGGAATCCTGATACTCTGTTTTAGCTGAAGTAAGCTTTACGGTAGAAAGCAGCTGCATGATCACATCAGTATCTTCTGACTTTTCCACGATCTGCTTAGACACATTAAACATGTCGCCCTGCATGGTCAGACCGGCATCAAGCATGCCAAGCCCGCGAACAACATAACTTAAGCTGCTATCGCATTGCTTGTCAGTCATGGTTCCCTTGGTCGTGGCATCCATCGTCAGCCCGTCGGGAGCATAGCGGACGATCACATCCTTCCAGCTTTCCAAAAGTTCCAGTCCTACGTGCAGGCCCTTGAGCGTACAGTTGGATGTATATCCATGACCGGAAACATAATTCATGGCATAATCCAGCCCATCCAGGCCAATAGCGTCAACGCTGTCAAGAGCAGCATTTACGGCAAGCGGAATGAACCCTGTGTCCTGATATGAAACATTCGCTTTTGTTATGTCTACTTCTGCAAGAAGCTTTGTGAGAGCTTCCTCATCCCCAGCGGCATCAGCAATGCTCTTGATTAGCGTAACGGCATTGCCCTTGGCCGCGCCGCCAAGTTCAAGCCTGCCAAGATCATGAACATAAATTCCGACTTCGGCAGAACTCGCTTCTTCTGCAACGGATCCGCGCACACGCATATCGAGAGTCAGACCTTCCGGTGCATAACGATCCATGAGTTTTCTGGCATCCGCGATCGCTCCAGGAGCAATATGCAGCGCTTTCATGGAAACATCTGTTTCAAAAGCGCCGCTTTCGGCACGGTTCATGTTCCAGACTAATCCGCCAAGCGTGACCGGATCGTCTTGCGCAGAAAGCCAGACATTTAAATTTTTCACGGCGATGCGTGAAAACGGTGGCTTTTCCGCATAGCTTTCTGCAAGCATGCTGAGCACATCCTCAGCAGCATCTTCAGTGGCTTCCTGTGCCGTCCCGACTGTTGCCTTCTGCAACTTCAGCATCTGGGCCGGCGTGGGGATGCGCATGTCCGCGAGTTCTACCATATCTGCAGCACCGGAAACCTCTCCGCTTTCAAACGAAATATCCTTCAACACCGAGCTTACTGGCCCCGGCTTTCCGTCCGCGCTCAGAGCTTTCATTCCGCCAGGATTTTCTATTGACTTGGCACGAATTTTAAGCAGCGCGGAATCCGGACCGCCAGAAAGCACTGTCAAATTCATGTTTTCTGCATGGGCTGCGTCTATCCGGCAACGGAGCATCTCTTCAAAAAACGTCTGCCCCATGCCATCTTTGGCATAGCTGCCAAAAACCAGACCCAGCCTCTGATACCAGCCCTGCGCCGTATACGATGCCAGGCTGAGCGTCATTTTTACGCCGTCTTCTTCAATTTCTTCATTCCAGCCGCTGAATACCGCTTTTTCCGCGACTTTTGGCAACATTTGGGGATCGTAGGGTTCTCCGGCAGTGCTTGTAAAAACCTTGCCGTCAAAATCGGTCAGCTCCACACGCTCTATGCGCCCTTTTCTGGTCATCCCGTCTTTTGGAAGGGCGTACTCCAGCCCCGTGATGACCAAAGTTTTTTCAAGAAGGGAAAAACGTATGTCCTGAGCAGTGGCAGAAACAGAAGACAAAGCTGCCGAAACGGCATCCCGCACTTCCGCTTCGATGCTGTTCAGCCCCACATCGGCGCTCATGCCGGCAACGGCCAGGAATCCGCACAAAAAGGCTTCTTTTTTCATATCTGGTCTCCCTTGCTGGTTCCACATAATCCCGCGTTGCCGCCACAGGTCGGCACACGGCAATCCTTTTTTGACTTGCTTAACATATTAGCAAAAGCCTGGCAATGCACGTGTCGCAGACATTTCGGCAGAAGATCGCCTGAGCTTGCTGCATTTTATAAAGAAGATGCCACAGCATGCGCATGCCTTGGAGGCCTGCACGCACCGATCATCATAAGCCGGCTGTATTGTGCCTTGGCATTATTCCACCATGCAGTACCACACGTTTTTCGTAAGTTCAGTCACAGAATATTGTTCACATTAAGTAGCTTATGACAGAAAGTTATTAAGCAGGACGGATCAGCAATATGCATATGCCAAAGCCCGGCATATTGCACGGGACTGTGCAGCTGACCTTTCTTTTTTATGGCGCATGACGGCATGCGTTTCATCTTATTTGCCCTATGGGCCATGAGCGCCAGGGAAATTTATATACCCAAGCCGCCATCGGTTGAAGCCTTCCCGCCCATCAGCGCATGGTGGAGCTGAAACAAATCGTCCATGCCGGCTACTAGGATACTGTTCATCCTGCAGGATTGTTTTATTCCGACAGCCATAATCAGCGCCGTCTTTCTCATGTATGCCTGGGCATTCATCTCCGGGCACTGACAGTCTGCAATACCCCAAGACTTGCTGCGTCAGCTCCATAGAAGCATGAAAACTGCGGCATTATTAATCATAAAACAGAATCACGGGCTGGGAAATCCCCGCGTTTCAAGCATGCCGTCCAGAGCAGCGCATATACTCTGCATTTTTTCCCTGTAGCCTTTCGGAAATTTCATGTAGCCGTGTGCAGATACGCCGCTGCCCTGCCAGTAGCGGAGCTCCAAGCTGAACGTTATTCCATCAAGTACCCTGTTGTCATGCCTGTCAAAACCGTTCCAGTCCGCAATGTGAAGCTCCCGCAAAAGGTTTTCAAACCGTTGAAGCTCATTATCGTGGATAATGCATTCTGAAATATTGTCTGGCCCCAGCTCCCGCGACAGCACAGTCACCGGACCGTCATTTTCCATTCTCTGATAAATTTCATATCCAGGCCAGCGCCCCCTCCTCATGCCTGATTCAGAAAAGCTAAATTGCTTGAGTGCGTCTGATCGCAATGACCCCGGTCCGCCCCCGGCATCTATCACCCGGTCACACAACGCCGATAAGCCCCGCTCCATATTTTCCATTCCTTCAGGCAATCCCTCGTTCACTCCGGCTTGCCCGCATGCAACAATTTCCTGCTGTGTATCATAGTGAAGGCAGAATTCGGCATAAGAAGGCGCTTTTCGGTCCAAATCACGAGCACGAAAACCATGCCATGATTCCGCCGCATACTTTTGCACCTCAGACTGCAGTTCGTCCAGCAGCGATGCCCTCACAAAGACATTACTATCTGTATTGCCGCAGATCCGATTGACTGACACTTTTCCGTCGCTATTTCTGCTTACATGATACCAGAGGCTACCGCCGTTCGCTGGCAGACGCCAGGAAATGCTTATAATATGTTTTGGAGCTGCCTCCTGGCAGGCTGGCAGCTTACCGGCAAAAAAATCTACAAACGCTTTTTCCGCCGCAAGTCTTCCGGTGTTTACACCGCAGTCTGCGCCAGAGAGATGAATTTTCCGCTCTGGCTGCCCGTCCCGAGATGCAAAGATAACATTCAGCTCCCACAAGCAATATTTCTTCCGCTCGGCAGTGGTCATCCTGTCCCTGCATTTTTCATCTATAGGAACCTCCCATCCCGAAAAGTCGAGATCTGCGATAAGATCGCTCAGCTCGGTCCCCAAAGTTTGTCCAGCCGATCCTGAAAAATTTTCGCGGCGCCCTTCAGAATCCGAAAGAAAAATGGAGACTCTGCCTCCTGAAAAAGAAAAGAGCAGGCTGGTGTACGAATTTTTAGATGTCAGTTCAGCGCCATATTTTGCCCAGTACTGAAAATACCGCAGATTTTCTGCAGCCGCGGCAACCGGAACAGAAAGCGAAAGTGATACTACCCCAAAAAGTGCAAACGATACCAACATGCTTGCAATACATTTCATGGACATAACGCCTCCTCATCAAAACGAGTTTTTAATTGCAGAAAGCAAACATGCTGAAAAAACTTATATATTTTCATTAAAACAAAAAGACGCCCTGAAATCAAGGCGTCTGAGAGTAAAACTCACGGCAAATGTCATGAAAGCTGGTCTATACCGTCAAGCTTCCATGTGTCTTCTCCGTCGCGGGCACATACAAAATGCCACATTTCCCGAACCTGTTCTGGCCGCGCAGCTCGCTGATCTTCCCGCATGAGCACATCGTATACGACGTCAACCTGGCGAATGCTGCCAGTGTCGCGCACGTCTGCAACCGTGGCATTGACCATAAGTATCTCCGTTGTACCCGGATTAGGATCATCCTTTGCCTGCTGACGAAAGACGCGCATGGCGTCTTCTGTGGCAAAACTTGCGATATCGTCAAGATCACGCCGATCCCACGAGGCCTGCATCCTTGTGTATGCCGCCTTTGCTCCCTGCAGAAATTCCTGCTCGTCAAAATCTGCTGGGCGAGACGACGTTCTGGAGAACACCTGTTCGCCATGTTGGGGCTGTGAACGCAACCGGTCCCAAGCGCCCCCGTATTGCCGGTCCTGCCCGTAGCCTGAGCCAGAGGACTCGCCGTCACGGCGGTAGCCATACCCTCCGCCAAACATCTGACGCTGTCTTCGACTACGAAACATGCGCATGACAAAATACAACGCACCGAAAATAAGAAGCAGATCAAGAAACCCCATGCTTCCGCCTGCCGAAGCTCCGGCCGTACCTGCGGCAGAACTGCCACCCAGCATGGAGCCAAGCAGTGATCCGGCAAGCAGACCGCCCATCATTCCTCCGAACATGCTTCCGCCGTTCATAGTTGCGGCTCCGCCGCTCACACCGCCGCGATTCATGGGCGCTGGCATGGCCTGACGATTCATGGTCGATCCGCTGTATCCTCCGGAAAAACCGCCCATGGAAGGACGAGTCATTGTCGATCCGCTGAAAGAACGCCCTCCGCCCAGGCGTGCTGCGTCGGCATAGTCCGGCATGGCAAAGGCAATAGCCGCCAAAAACGCGGCGCATACGGCAACGATTTTCCAGTTTTTCATTCTTTCTTCCTTTTTGTGGTCTCCCGCCGCAGACAACGCAGTAAGACTGCATCCCTTGGCGTTCACTTTTCCCTGACTGAAGCAAAATCAAAGATAATCATAAAATGTAAAAATGCAAAGGGTTGAAACATGACAAAGC
>JAGAZG010000190.1 GCA_017940105.1 Mailhella sp.
CATAGCCCCCTTGCGCCAGCCATTTCGTTTAACGCCGGAAGTGAATCCCGGGCTACTCATGGCTGGCGAGACAGCCTTGCCTCCGGCAAAACTGTCTCGAGCATTTTTGAAAATGCTCTAAATCAGGAATCCTGCCCGGGGCAGGATTCCACTTTTATCGTTATTTCCGTTCTGCTATAATAACCCGGCCTTCTGGCGCAACGGACGCCCAGGCCTGTTGCCGGAGTATTCGTTGCGGCTGGTTTGAGAGGGGCTTAATCCTCTAAAACAACGGGTGCACAGGCATGAATACCTATGCTGACCTTCTATGACTTCTTATTGCGCTCTCCCCTGAGCATACCAACGGCCATATGCAGGGCCCACGGCGCACGGGCCGCCTGAACTGAAGGCCAGCATGTCAGAACGGCCGAGGCTTCTTTCATCATGTTTGGAAAAAAGCTCACATAGCGCAAAACGTCTTTTTCTTGCCAGCACCATGCTCCGTAGTGCTGGGCACGGCTTTCACGGTACATTTCAAGACGGTTCAGCGTAAGCGTGACGTGTTCCCGCTCTTCTGCCGTCGCTTCTGCCAATGGCAAAGACAGCGTCGAAAGCATGCCAGCTCCAAGGCCGGGATGCTTTACAGAAGAGTCCATGCACAAAAGGGCTTTTGCCCCTCCTCCCATGGGAAATTCTGCAGTGAGCATGGCCGGCGTATATTGGTGCGGGCACATCTCGGGGATCAGAGATGCTATCTGCTTGAAATCTTCTTCACCCCATGCAGAAACGCCCTCTGCCGGTTTCACCCCTTCCTGCATCATGGCCATGGCACCGCTAAACATCCCGGAAGGTCCATAGAGCACGGCAGACCTCAAAAGCGGCACAAGCACTTCGGCCCATGCTCCCTGCTTTGAAAACAACGTGACCCTGCTGCCCACATAAAAGCTGCCCTTTTCATTTCTTGCCATGGCTCCGCCAGCGGCCAAGCCATTAAAGGAATTCATCATGTGAGGATCTTTTTCAAAGACTTCGGCCATGTTTCTTGGCAGCAAGGTTAGCACCTGCACGCCGGCGACCGCAGGGTTATCAGTCTCGCCTTCGGCGCTTGCCCCGCTCGGTCCCGTCACTCGCATGGTGGAGACAAACGGACCATGCGTTATCAGCAGCACGCCTTTTTCAAAGCGGGCGTCCATTCCCTCCGTCATGAAAAAGGGCAGCCCTACCTCGCCCAGATCAATCCCATACTCATTGTGCGCTTCAGACGCCGAAGAGCGTTTCTTCCATTCTTCCAGTTTTTTTTCGTTATCTTTTGTTTCCGTATCCATAGCAAACGACCTCTGCTTATGTATTTTCTCTCTGAATATGCCCTTCGGCAAGCGAGGGCAAGGATCATGCGCTGCAGCGTATCAGCATCGCCGAAAAGGGTAAAGCATTTGCCCGTATGGTCATGAGTCAGCGGGCCATGGCATAAATGGCTGCAATATCGTCTTCTTTAAGAAACATGGCTGACCCCTTGCCTCCGCCTGCTCCGGCAGCCGCGGAACAGGCCATTTGCCGTATCTGATCATCTGTAGGAAAAATGCCGAGACCGCTCATGCTCACAGGCAGTCCGATAGACCGGAAAAAAGACTCAAGAGCCATGATGCCCTTAAGCGCTGTTTCTGCCGCATCTTTCCCAGGCTTTACCTGCATGACACGCAAGGCGAACTTTTCAAACCTGTGCAGGCAGTTCATGTGCACATAGCGCGCCCAGCTCCCCCAGACAGCTGTCAGCCCGGCACCGTGGGTCACGTCAAACATGCCTCCAAGCTCGTGCTCTATCATGTGTGAGGCGAAATCGCCTCCGTCAGTGCCGCATCCCGTAAGTCCATTGTGCGACAAGCTTCCCGCCCACATGATCTCGGCGCGCGCTTCATAATTGTGAGGCTGTTCTTTTAAAATCAGGGCATTGCGCATCACCGTGCGCAAAAGGCCTTCAGCTATGGAGTCTGTCAGCTCCATGTTGCCGCCATTCGTGAAATACCGCTCCATGGTGTGCATCATGATGTCGGCACAGCCGCTGGCAGTCTGCCAGGGAGAGAGGCTCATGGTCAGCTCAGGATTCATGAGGGCAAAGCACGGGCGGCTGATATTGTCGTTATAGCTGCGCTTTTCTCCCGTGGCATCGTTGCTGATCACGCAGCTGTTGCTTGTTTCGCTTCCGGCCGCAGCTATCGTCGGCACGGCTCCTAGGGGCAGGCAGCCCGAAGCCTTGCGCTTGCGGGCAAAAAGCTCCCATACGTCTTTCTCAGGTTCAAATGCCGCGTAGGCAATGGCTTTTGCCGAGTCAATGACGCTGCCACCGCCTACTGCGAGGATGAAATCCACGTTTTCACGCAACGCAAGTTCCAGGCCTTCACGCACTTTAGAAAGACGCGGATTGGGAACCACCCCTCCCAGTTCCGTGCAAATCATGCCCTCTTTTTCAAGCGAAGCGCGTATGCGGCCAATCAAGCCGGACTTCAGTGCGCTCTGGCCGCCGTAGTGGATGAGTATGCGGCGTGCGCCAGCTTCTTTTGCAAGCAGTCCGGCTTTGTCTTCTGCATTTTCGCCGAAGACAACTTTTGTTGGGGTATGAAAAACAAAGCCGAACATTGGCGGCGCTCCTTGCTGAATGTCCATGAAGATGGCCTAAGATCGGCACGTCCTGCAAAAATAATCTGAAAGCAGCCAACCCGGCACGTCTTGAACATGGTTATTTCAGGTTGGCAAAGCGTTCCACAGCCTTGGTAAACCGGGCTATGGTTGCATCGGCGTCGCCATGCTCGATGCCATCTCGCACGCAATGCTTGATATGCCCTTCTAAGATCACCTTGCCTACGCTGTGCAGTGCAGCTTTGCACGCGCTTACCTGTGAAAGAACGTCTTCGCAGGGGATGTTTTCATCAATCATCCGGTCAATAGCCTGCAGTTGCCCCATGATCTTTTTCAAGCGCCTGTGCAGGTTGTCAGAATCCATGCAGTGCTTCATGCCAAACCTTCCCGATCATTGCTGTTGTGCAAAGTTATACTGCAATCCGGCTAAACGCAAGCCAGCGTAAAAAACCGGCGGCCGCCAGCCAAGAGGCTGACAGCCGCACTGATAATGGACCAGGCATTCCTCCCCATTATGAGGGGCGCTTCCACGTCAGCAGAAAAGCAGAATTGACGATGACAAAAACAGAACCCGCATTATGCACCAGTGCACCGGATACAGGATTGAGAACAGCAGCCATGGCCAGCACTATGGCGACCCCGTTCAGGACCATGGAAAATGTCAGATTCCACCTGATTACCCGCATCATCCTTTGTGCGAGTAAAAGCAGATGGGGAAATTCTTTAATGTCATCCTTGACAAGGACGATGGAAGCGGCATCGCAGGCAATATCACTGCCGACCCCGCCCATTGCTATGCCGACATGCGCAGCCTTCAGGGCAGGTGCATCATTGATGCCGTCTCCTATCATGCAGGCATACTGCCCGCTCCGTTCAGCGCTTTGAATGTATGCGAGCTTATCTTCAGGAAGGCATCCCGACTTGATTTCCTCTATTCCCGCCAGGCCGGCCATGTGCCGCGCCGCATTGTGCTGATCTCCTGAGAGAAGCACGGGCAAGCAGCCCGCCATGACCGTTTCTGATACCGTCTTGCTCACTTCAGGGCGCAGTTCATCCGCCAATACGACAATGCCTGCCTCAGCTCCGTCCGCCACGACATACGTTACGCTGTATCCTGCATCGGCATATGGCGCGGCAAGCATTTGCAAGGAAGCGCAGTCATACCCCTGCTCCTCAAGAAAGCGCCGTGTACCGACCAGGATCTTCCTCCCCTCTGCTACGGCCATAATCCCCTTGCCAGGAAGCATCTCAAAATATTCCGGATCTGCCGCGGCGGTTCCAGAATCGATTTTATAGCTTTCAGCTATGGCTTTTCCCAGTGGATGTTCAGACCGAGTTTCAGCCGAAGCCGTCCAGCGGTAGACATCTTTTTCTGCTATGCCTGCCACGCTTTTTACGGCATAAACTTTCGGCTTGCCCAATGTCAGCGTGCCTGTCTTGTCAAAGCAGACTTTTTTTACCTGGGCAAGACGCTCAAGCGCATCCCCTTCCCTGACAAGAAAATGATGCTTCGCCGCGTTGCCGATGGCGGCTGTGACAGCCGTCGGCGTGGCAAGCACCAGCGAACATGGGCAGAAGACGACAAGAATCGTTACAGCGCGGATGATATCGCCTGTGCACCACCATGCCACAGCGGCAGAAGCAAGAGCTGCCATCACTACCCATGTTGCCCAGCGGTCAGCCAGGGCAACAATCTTTGCTCTGCCGGCATCTGCGCTTTGCACCAGCCGCACCATTCTGTTTATGGAACTGTCCTGACCGTCCTTTTTCACAAGAATATCCACAGAGCCAATCATGTTGGTGGTCCCGCTCAGTACCGCATCGCCTTCTGTTTTGTCCACAGGCATCGGCTCGCCCGTCATGACAGATTCTGAGACAGACGTTGTGCCTGCAATGATAATGCCGTCGGCAGGAATGATCTCGCCAGGCAGTACGCGTATGTACGCTCCGCATTTTACGTCCTGCGCCGGGATTTCCCGCGTTTCTCCATCAAGCAGCAGACGGGCTTTCTGCGGGGTCAGCTTAACCAGCTTTTCAATGCCTGCCTGTGAGCGGGCCACAGTCATTTCTTCAAGAAGAGAACCTATCTGCATGATGACGGCAACCTCGCCGGCAGCAAAATCTTCCCCTATGATGACTGAGGCGATGAGCGCTATGGCTACAAGGACGTCTGCCTTGATGTCAAACCGGGTGACAAGTCCAATGCATGCCTCGCAAAGAACGGGGACTCCGCACAGTATGATTGCCGCCCATGCGGGATCAAACGGAAAGCTGGTCAGATGAAAATAGCTCAGGACAAGCGATATTGCAGAAATCAGGATAAGGCCGAGCTTGTTGAGATGTTCGTCTTTCATCAGTACTCCTCTCGCTTAAGTATACCCCTATGGGTATACTTATACATATAGGGGTATATGTAGTCAAGAAAAACATGCCGGCCTTTTCAAAGGCATGCGCTCTGATGTGATAACACTGGCATGATGTTTTCATGTAATCCTCAGCAGTTGATCTCTTTCCTTGTCAGAAAAAAATATGCAAGCTATTTTGGCAGAAGCAAAGGAGTGCGCATGAACGCTGACAACATTCTCGAACGCCTGAAGAACTCGCCTTTTCGCGCTCGATTTCACCTGGATAATGCAGAACGTGAATATGCAGAAAAGCAGGGGATGAAAACACTGCGCCGGCATGCAGAAGACTTTATACGGCAGCGTCTTGCCCCTGCCAGCATACCCAATGATGGCAGGCAGACCCCCATGCGCGGTCATCCAGTGTTTGTTGCGCAGCATGCATGCGCCTGCTGCTGCCGCGGCTGCATGGAAAAATGGCATCACATCCAGAAAGGCAGCGAACTGACACAGGCTCAGCAGGCTTTCGTTGTCAACCTGCTCATGGAGTGGATAATCCGTGAAATTGAGCTGAAAGAACCAGAAAAGCAGCGCTCTGCAACCAAGACTGCAAAAAAGAAAAAAATTGCTCAATTGGCCTTGCCAGGCCTTGAATAAGCAGTTTTCAAAAAGCTGCTTATA
>JAGAZG010000191.1 GCA_017940105.1 Mailhella sp.
CTCCAAGGCTGAATAACAGTTGACCCCGGCCCAGTAGTGATGGGTCGGGGTCGAAAAAGAAACTCTTACCGTGGCAACCGTGCACGGGGGCGCTAACGCGCCGTGCCAGCCCCGGTGTCTGTTACCAGCAGATGCCGGGGTTCCCTTTTTATATAAGCGATGCCGTCAGGATTGGCAAGTGCATGTTTGCTCATCGCTCCAAAGGCGTTATGGCAGCGTCATTTGCCCGGACGCATAGAAGCATGTGCGCTAAGCCAGAATGTTTTGCTGCATCAATGCCCCATCACGCAGAAAATTTTGCCGCGAACGATGATTTTTGCGCGGCAATTTGCATTTTTGGTGCATGCCAAAGGTTGCGTTTTCTAAAAACGAGGCGCTAACGGGCTGCTAGGGCGTCATTTGCCAGAGGGATCGCACGGCACTGCTAATTCAGCAAATGGATCAATCCTCTGACCACATACATGACCATCCACAGAGCCAGCACGGCGCACAGAATCTTTTGTATTATCGCTTTCATCCCTGCTGATCCCCAAACTCCAACTTCGGCAGAGCCTTCACGATCTTCACCGTTTCCATGCTCACGGTGATGACGGAGAGCAGCAGGTCAAGAATGTAGCTCGGCTTGCCGTGCTCACGCGCCCAGTCGTTGTAGTCGTTGGTGTGCCGCTGTCTTTATCGGTCTTGACGAGGTAGCATTCTACCGGAAAACGGAGTGCGTCCTCTGACCTGTCCATGATATTCCTATTGTCGCGGTGTGAGCTGGAATGCGCTGAGCATACTCGTGCCGTCAGGCTTCACCGTGAAAGTGTAGTCCATATGCACTTCGGAATCTTCCGGCAAATGGTAGCGCATGGTGATGTCGCCGTTTGGTTGCCTGCGCACGTCGATATCCGCGTCTGAATGTTCGCTGAGGGCATGCTTCTGCAAGTAGTCGTAGTCGTCGCGCATGGCAGGATCCGATGAGGCAAAGCTGACTCCCCGCACCAGCATGGTGCCGCTCTGGCTCAGACTGAACACGACTTGGCGAAGCTGCGCGTCATTGCCGTCGCACAGAGCCCTGCACTGCGCCACGAGGGCTTGCGAAACGGGCGATGGCTGCCCCCTTTTCCAGGCGGCCAGTTCTTCAGGAGAGAGCCGAGATGTGTCTTGGTATTTGATAGAACCGGCAGGGGGCGCTGCCGGGTTATCCGTGAAAAACGTCACGGTGCGGTTGTCCCTGTGGATATCTATGGCGAGTTTTTGTTCGGCAAGATCGACGGTGCGCGGCAGTTGCTGCAGCACCGTCAGACATGGCGGCGAAACAAAATCATCAAGGCCGATGCTGACCTTCTCATTAAAATATTGCAGGACCTTTTCCTCCTTAATGCCGGACTGTATCAGCGAAGGCCCGCGCAAGGTGCTTTCACCGATGGAATCGGTCACTGACCGGAAGCGGTCCAGCAAGGCATCGAACAAGGCAGCGCCCAGCTCTTCCGCATTTGCGGAGCGCAGTTTTTCAGGCATCGGGCTGTTGAAGCAGCCTTGCCAGATGGTATCGGGGGTGAGCCTGCCCTCTGGCTGCAAGGCGCGCATGGCAGGAATTTTCTGTAGGGCATACAGCACTCCAGGCATAAAATTGGGGGAGAAGTCATCGATGAGCATGGCGAAATCGGCGAGGTGCGGGGAATTCACCGCCATGCTCAGCACATCCCGCCTGCTGGCGTTATCTTTCCCCAGAAGCCCGTGCCCCTGCAGCCCGATGGCATAGAACAGATTTTTGAGTCCGGGCAGCTTCCCGCCGCCCACGGCATCGCCGAGCGACTCCATGGATGGCGGCATGGCATTGCGGTCAGGCTTCTGCGCTGTCCACTTTTGCAGCGCCATGTCAACAGCTTTGGCAAGGACTGCCCTGCGGTTCGGGTCAAGGTGATGCTGCCTCATCACGGCATCGATCGCCGCATCCTTCTGCCCGGAAATATCGAAAGCCCGGGCCGCGGCAACGTTGCGCGCAAGCAGGTAAAGGTCCGTAAGATCAACAGGATTGCCCGACCGGTGCACCACATCCTGCACGGCGCTGTCAACGGACTTGGAGATTTCTGCCTGCTGCGCCGGCGAGAGGGTATTCCAGCCTGGTAGGGAACGCATGGCAACATCCTTCTGCCCGCTGCTTTCGAAGCGCTGCGCAAAAAGAGTATTGACCGCCTGCATGGTCTTGTCGGAAAGGACGATGTTGCGCATTTCGGCAACGCTAATCATGTGGTTGCATTTATCCGCATAGGCGAGCACCTGATCGGCTATGAGGGCCCTGATGGCGGGATCGCCAGCGGGGTTCAGCTTGCGCTGGGCGCAGAATTCCGCAAAGGACGTGTCCATGTTGACCGTGTTGCCGGCGATGGGGGCTTCCGCGCCGGGCCGCATGCCGGAAAGGCCGTTGCCGGCGAGGAACTTCTGGCCAAGCATGACGTTGTGTTTCCGCATCCAGTGCGACATTTCATCGGCCCTGGCGGCAATATCGAGGGCGGTGCGGGCGCTGAGGGGCTTGCCCGCGTTGATCAGGGCGCGCAGGTCCGGCGCCAGGGCGTCGGCCACGTTGTCGCCGTATTTGCTGCGGATGGCCGCGAGAAACGCCTGGGAGGCAAGCCGGCATTCCGTTTTGGACGCGAAGAACGCGCCCGCTTTTCCCACGCTTTGGAAGCCGCCGTTCTTGACGATGATGCTGCTTTCGGGCTGGGCGTTGGCCAGCCGCATGAGGTCATTGACATTGAGCGTTATGGGCATGGCCGTCCTCCTTTACACGCGCAGGTTCATCATGTTCAGGAAATCGGAAGGAAGGGGTGCGGATGACGGCGCACTTTGCTGTACGCCGTCATCCGCCACGCAAAATTGCTGCCAGTGCTCCGCCACGTCCAGGAAGTTTCGGACGTATGCGGCAAAGGAATCCGGGGTGAAAACGCTAAGGGGCATTACACCCTGCAAGGAGACGCCGGTATCCTCGCGAGCGGCAAGGGTGAACCCCTGTGTCTGGTAAAAGAAGGTGTTGGCGTCCAGCAGAGCTTTGAAGATTTCCTGACGGCTGCCAGCGGGCAGGGGCGCGACAACGGTGAAGATGAGTATCTGTTCTGTTTCCATGCAGGTAAGCAGGACTTCAAAATCATCGATCACCAGCAGGGAGGACGTTCCGTCGTCGGATGCAGTGATTTCCGGCAGTCTGAGAGCCTCGGCAAGCCCGCTGAGAAGGGAACGGAAAAACTCGTTTTGTTCCATGGCTCCTGCTCCAGGGGTAACTGTAAATGGATATGGATAGAATACTAAGCCCAATCTCTCGCAGATTGCGCTGTAATAAGAGAAAGAAGACAGTGCCCATTAGAACGAATGCCATTACTTCTGACGAGGCCATAATAAGCTTAAAAAGCATTGCAGGTCAATGGATTTCAAGGAATATGCATTGGCAGGTCAGCACTTCGCCGTCGCCAGCTCATCCCAGCAGGTCGTATAAGAAGGCGACTTGTGATCCTGCTTCAGCGCCCATACGCCCTTGCCCAGGCCTTCAGCGCCGAACTTCACGGTGCCTCGCCCGTACCGCAGGTTGGCGGCGTCCATAGAAACCATGAGGGCATTGCGGCGGGCATCATGCGCCTCATTTGTCATAACATATCATGGGAAACCGGTGGAAAGTGTCAAGACTGCGTGGAAAACATGCTTACGTAAAGCAAATGTAAAGCGTGATATAACCCCATACTGTCTGCGTCATTTGTTCGCCACAGAAGCAATTGCCAATGGAGCTGATGTGGGTACGGTAAGCAAAATTATGGGACACGCATCGCCAGAAATGGTGCTGAAGCACTATCAGCACGTGCTGACGAGGCAGAAAAAGGCGGCAGTGGAGTCTCTTCCAAGCATGCCTTTGCCTTCTGTTCTGTATGGACGCGTCTGTATGGACAAAAAAAATGGGTCAGCCTCATGTTAGCTAACCCATTGAAATATTTGGTGCGCCCGGAGAGATTCGAACTCCCGACCTACTGGTTCGTAGCCAGTTGCTCTATC
Organism: Mailhella sp.; assembly: GCA_017940105.1. Classification (GTDB taxonomy): domain Bacteria; phylum Desulfobacterota; class Desulfovibrionia; order Desulfovibrionales; family Desulfovibrionaceae; genus Mailhella. The sequence continues at coordinate 4,024 of JAGAZG010000191.1, forward strand.
CAACTGAGCCACGGGCGCACAGCAAGAAAGATAGATAGTCGCATGATGGAAAAACGTCAAGCATTTTTTTTGAGAAAGCGTTGGTTTTTTGCTCAAATCAGGGAGATTGTTTTTCTGAGGAGTTGCCATCTTTAAATAGCACATGCAAGGTATTTTGCGTGTACCGCAAAAATGGCGTCGTGCAAAGTATTGACCACAGGGCAAAGCTGTCCTAATTTCTATGCACTATGAACTGGGATTGGGATAAACTACAGGAAAAGCGGGAACAGCAGCAGCGCCAGGGCTGGCGTCCCGCAGGCAGGGGCAACTCTGACGGAAGCGAAGATAATAATCCTAGCGAAGACCGTCAGGAGAAGGATGGTGAACCGCAGCGTCAGTCTGGAGGGGGCGGACCATTTCGTCCGCAGTTTCCGTTTTCCATCCCTGGATTTAAACGACCAGACGGCACTCCTAAATTGCGCTGGCTTATTCTCGGAGCCCTTTTGATCTGGGGGCTTTCCGGCATATATATTGTACAGCCTGATGAGTCTGGTGTGATTCTCCGTTTCGGTCGTTATGTGCGTACGGTCGCCCCAGGCCCTCATATTCATCTGCCATTTCCCATTGAGCAGGTTTTCAAGCCAAAAGTTACGCAGGTCAGGCAGACGGCCGTTGGTTATCGTGCCCAGTCTGTCGGCGGGGTGTTTATTCAAGGCAGCGCTCAGGACGTGAATGAAGAATCCGCCATGCTGACTGGAGACGAAAACATCATCAATGTCCAATTTAATATTCAGTATCAGATAAAGCCAGGCGGAGCCGTTGATTACCTGTTTAATGTCATCCAGCCTGATCTTGTTGTTAAGCGCGCTGCTGAAGCCTCCATGCGTGAGGTCATAGGCAAGACTACACTGGATTCTGCGCTGACAGGCGGACGCGTTCAAATACAGAACGATGTTGCCGTCCTATTGCAGCGTATTCTTGATAAATATCAGGTCGGTGTTCTGGTGGTGGCTGTGCAGATGCAGGACGTGCAGCCCCCGAAAGAGGTGCGCGACGCTTTTAAGGATGTCGCCAGCGCAAGAGAAGACAAACAGCGCAGCATTAATCAGGCAGAAGCGTACCGCCGTGATATTTTGCCAAAGGCTCAAGGTCAGGCACAGGAAACTGTCAACAAGGCTGAGGCGTACCGGCAGACCCGTGTCAGGGATGCAGAGGGGCAGGCGCAGCGTTTTTTGTCTGTGCTTGAAGAATATGAAAAGGCTCCTGATGTGACGAAAAAGCGCATGATGTATGAAACATTTGAAGATATTTTAAGCAAGCCAGGCATGGAAAAACTGGTTCTTCCTTCTGATGCGGGCAGTCATGTTTTGCCTCTGATGTCTCTTGATGGCTGGAAAGGTTCGGCCCTAAAGGGAGGGGCAAAGTAATGAGCAGGCGTTTTCTTCCCCTTGCTGCGGTTGTTGCTGCTGCCATAGTATTGCTGCTGCAGCAGGCCCTTTTCATAGTTAACCAGACTGAACAGGCTCTTGTCATTCAGCTGGGGCATCCGCTTTCCACTATCTATAAGCCAGGTCTTCACATCAAGGTGCCTTTTGTTCAGAATGTCGTGTATTTTGAAGCCCGCATACTTGATTATGACGCCCGCCCTGCAGAAGCTTTGACCAGCGATCTGAAGTCAATTGTACTGGATAACTATGCTCGCTGGAAGATTGTGGATCCATTGCAGTTTTACCGCACCATGCGCACAGAAGCCAATGCACAGGCACGACTTGATGCCGTGATTTATTCGCAGATCAGGGCGCATGTGGGGCGCCATACCCTGACGCAGGTCGTTGCCGATGAACGCACATCCATTATGGAATCTGTAACGGCAAAAGCTTCGGATCAGATGAGCGAGTTCGGCATAGAAATTGTGGACGTCCGCATAAAGCGTACCGACTTGCCGGCGGAGAACCAGAGGGCTATTTTTGACAGAATGCGCGCTGAGCGTGAACGTCAGGCAACTCAGTATCGGTCTGAAGGTTCAGAAGAATCGACAAAGATTCGTTCTGGAGCAGAAAAAGAGCGTGCTGTTATTTTGGCAGAAGCCAGAAAAAAGGCAGAAGTGCTGCGCGGTCAGGGTGAGGCCGAGGCCACCCGCATTTATGCAGAAGCCTTTTCAAAAGCTCCGGAATTTTTTGCATTTCAGCGTGGACTTGAAGCCCTGAAAAAGTCACTGGGTGAAAATACCAGGATGGTGCTTACTCCTGACAGTCCTCTCATTCAGCCGCTTAAATAAGTGCAGAAAATGCAGCTTGACGGTGAAAATACTTTTACATCCATGGGACCGCAGCCGTTTGCCGGCCCGGCCCCTGTTTTTTTTGTAGGTACGTACGATAGCCATGACCGGCCTAATATCATGGCGGCTGCCATGGCGGGCCTCTGCTGCACACAGCCGCCCTGTGTTGCTTTATCGGTAAATAAAACTACATGGACACATTCGGCCATTGAACAGCGTGGCGCTTTCACTCTTAGCATTCCCAGCAGTGAAATGGCAGGCAAGCTGGATTTTTGCGGGCTTGCTTCTGGCAGAAGCGAAAGCAAGTTTTATGCCCTGGGGCTTACGCCGGCAGTAGGTGAACATGTCGATGCTCCGTATATCAGGGAATGCCCGATGGTGATAGAATTGCTGGTACGGCAGGCTTTTTCACTGGGAGCCTATACGCAGTTCGTCGGGGAGATTATGGACGTAAAAATACGTTCAGACTGCCTGATGCGGGACGGCATGCCTGATCCTGCGCAATTAGATGCGCTGACCTTTTTTCCTCTTGTCGGAGAATATTATAAAACCGGCGTTTTCGCAGCACGAGCCTTCGCCATAGGCAAGACGATTTTGCGGGTTGAAAGCACATAGTGCAGTGATGTTGAAAAAATATCTGCAAAAAAGTCATTGACAAAAGAGGCGGAAAAGGGGATGTTGACCTTCCGCGCTTGAGCACAGGCGCTCCGAAAAAAACTTGAAAGTTTTAGTTGACAAAGGGAGCGTGAAGGTGCATAAAGCCGAACGCCGCGAAGGAACGGAGTTTCTGAGCGAGGTTCTTTGACAAGTGAAGAGCGAGTTGGAAAGAGAACTTTGAGTTCGAAAAGAGGAAGAAATTTCTCTTTGAATC
>JAGAZG010000192.1 GCA_017940105.1 Mailhella sp.
ACAGCTGCCCCCGTGTTGACAATGTTGTTTCTCTTACGTTGGCCAATCTGCCTGGAAAGATCATAGTGGAACAGCGTGAAGCTCCCTCCGCATCCGCAGCAGCGGTCAGCCTCTGCCATTTCAACCAGTTCGCATGCCGGGTTCATGCGTATGAGCGCACGCGGCTGGGCGGCCACGCCCAGGCCTTTTTTAAGGTGGCATGAATCGTGAAAAGTCACGCGCACACGGTTGCGGACAGGAGAGGCATCCTGAGAAGGCTTTTGCTGATCCACATGCAGCACATCTATGAGAAATGCGTTGATGTCCATGACTTTTGCGGCCACGGTGCGGATGGTTTCCTGCTCGTCATGAGAAAATTCCCTGGCATAATGAGGCCACCATTCCTTGATGGTCGACGTGCACGATCCGCATGGCGTGACAATGTAATCAATGCCTCCCATGATCAGTTCTGCACCGATGACCTCAAGGTTTTTCCGCGTTTCCGCGATAAAGCCTTTAAGGTCGCCGGAAGCCAGGGCCGGTATGCCGCAGCATGCCAGTCCGGCGGGCATGGTCACGCCAATGCCATGGTATTTAAGAACCTTCAGGCAGGCGTCTCCTACGCCGGTGTAGTATTTGTCGGCCATGCATCCAGGGAAGAAAAGCACTTTAATGCCGCTCGAACCATCTGAGGGCAGTTCCTTATGCCGCGCATGCAGGGATGCCTTTGGCAGCCTGCCGATATGCCGTTCTCCTATAAGGCGGCTGAAAAGCGGCATGTCGTAGGTGGAAGAGCCTCGTTTGCGCATGACGAGCCCCTGAAAGGGTGCGGCTGCACGTGTAAGCGCGCTGAACAGCTGCGGATGCGCAAGCACGGAACGGAAGACGATCTTTTTGGTGGCAGGCAGGCCCTTGTATTCCGCAAGGGCCTGCCTGGCCGCCATGAATATTTCCATGATGGACACGCCGGACGGACAGTTTGCCTGGCAAGAGCCGCAGAGCAGGCATCGGCCAATTTTTTCTTCCACTGCGTCAGCGTCCTGGATCATTTTGTGTGCAAGGTTGTCCAGGAGCGCCAGCTTGCCGCGTGTGACGTCGGATTCTTTTCCTGTGGCGCCAAAGACGGGGCAAACCGCCTGGCAAAGACCGCAGCGCATGCAGTCAGCCAGCTGGTCGTCCAGCTTCATCAGCGCCTGGGCAATACGGGTTACGTCGCTCATGATCACATCCCCGTGATTTTGCAGGCATTGAACAGCCCTTTGGGATCTATGGCGCGGCGCATTCTCTGTGAGAACAGGATGGTGCCCTTGCTGGTTTCTTTTTCCATCCATTTGGCTTTGGCCGTGCCTATGCCATGCTCGCCCGACAGTGTGCCGCCCATGCTGAGAGCAACTTCAAAAATATCATTGACGGCGGCTTCCACGCGGGCAAATTCTTCTTTGTTGCGCTTATCGCAGAGGATGGTGGGATGAAGATTGCCGTCGCCTGCATGGCCAAAGGTGCCCATGTCCAGGTTGTAGCGGGCTTTGATCTCGTTAAGGCTTTTGATCATGGCAGGAATTTTGGAGCGCGGTACCGTGGCGTCTTCGAGGACGCAGGTCGGCCTGGCGCGGGCAAGGGCGGGCAGGGCGTTGCGGCGGGCAGCCCAGAGTTTGTTTTTTTCTTCGTCGTCCTTGGGCACGTGAATGCCTGTTGCCCGGCACTTTTTGAGCACATCTTCAACGATGGCCGCTTCGTCGGCAACCTGCGCCGGATGGCCGTCCACTTCGATGAGCAGCATGGCAGCTGCATCCACCGGCAGTCCGATATGCTGGTCTG
>JAGAZG010000193.1 GCA_017940105.1 Mailhella sp.
CCATTTATGGCAACGCTGACGGCTGATGCCTCTGCCTCGGCAAAAGGCATTCATGCCCATCTTCATGCTCAGCGGGATGACATGAAGGTCAGGCCATTCTCAGTTCTTCTGGATATTGATCCGGACTGGCAGATAAAAGCCAGGATAGACGGCAGCGACATGGGCATAGCCGCTAAACTCCCTGATCTGCCGCTGCAGGATGCCGCCCTTGCGTTTCGTGCAGACGCTGCCGGCACCATTGAAAAATTTATTCTTGACATATCAACAGAAATTCTCCAGCGCAGCGCAAAACAGCCTGTTTCAGAAAATATGGCCCAGCTCGCTTCGTTGTCAGCAGGAGCGGCAGTGACACTGTCTTCAAGCAGCGTTGAGGCAGACGTAGACGCCATCCTCAAAACAGGCAGCAGCGCCTCCCCCCTGTGGCAGCTTGCCGGTCAGAAAAACGGGCTCGCCGAGGTTAAATTTTCCGGACACGCCGCTGTTTCTGACAGTGTTGATTTCAACGGTGAAACATCTCTGAAATTTTCTGATATGCAGTGGGGATCCGAACTGGTTGGCCAGCTATTGGGAAGTGCCCCTTCCATAACCTTTTCCATGGGCGCCAAAAAAGACAGCAACGGAGGCATATCGGCGCAGCTTGCCAATGCAGTTGTACATGCGCAAAAAGTAAATGCCGATGCCAGGGGATCGATAAACCTTGCGCCTGATTTCAATCTGAAAAACCCAGAAAGCAATATAAACTTTAATGCAAATCTTGAACTTTCTGAAATCACTATTCCGTCAGAACATTTTGCTGTCGACGCTGCTATTGCCGCTGGCGTCAAGGGATCTTTTAATGCGCTTGACGTCACTGCCGAGGCAAAAAGCAACCGTCTGCAAGCCGGCACGGCTTCTTTAAAAGACACAGCCATTAAATTTTTGCTGCCCTGCGCAGACCTGCCGCGCCTTCTGGCCGACCTGCCACTGCTTTTAAATCAGATGCAGAGTTCTTCTCCTTCCAGCGATTCATCTTCAGAGCGCCTTGTTTCCCATGACCCTCTGCTGACCGGAAAATGCTCGCTGGCAAGCAGCGTAAACGGGCAAAAGGTTTCATTTGATTCCGGCTGGACAGTCAAAGATACCGGCAATGCCATAACGTTTTCTCTGGATAACATGACGCTTGCGGCTGATAAAACCGATTTACACGGAAAGCTGACGGCAGAGATGCCTTTTCAACCGGCTGTGCCAGAAACGGGCAGCATAGCATACCACATGGGCTTTGCCATGCCGATACTGAGAGGAGAGCTTGACGCAAGCGTCAGCCATTGGAAGACACTGTCGGACATTACCGGCATGAAGATTTCAGGCGAGCCGCTTACAGCCAGGATTCAACTGACGCATGATCATGCGCAGCACATATCTTTTAAAAGCAATCTTGCTCAACTGTCCATACGGAATGGTTCAGCCGACCTTGTTGGACTGAAAGGTTTTTCAGCGGATTTTAATGCAGATGATCTCTGGGGCTGGCCTAACCTGACCCTGAAAACTTCACTTGGATCATTTGCAGCCGCCGGCATGCAGGGATCAGGCGCAGCACTTGCTGTCAATGCCGGAACGCGCGGTCCTGAAAATGATGAAACACGAACAAAGTCCCTGGATGCGTTATCCGCGCTTTCTCTTTCTGCCCATTTTTCCGACAATGAACTGGGCATGGGCGCTACAACTCTTAAGAATTCTGACCTGAAGCTATCTATTCCTCGCGCTGACGTGCTCCATTTAATGGAAGCTCTTCCTGCTGCACTGCAGAATCTGCAAAATTCGCTTGCAGGAACCCCATCGCAGGAGATTAAGGCTGAACAGGAAACCAGCCTGCTTGCCGGCGGAGCGGCCATGTCAAGCATAGTAAACGGACAAAAGCTTGGTTTTAATTCTGAATGGAGCATTGAAAACAAGGCATCAGGTCTTTTGTTTTCTTTGGATAAGCTTGCCGTTGCGGCTGACAATGCGGGCATATCCGGCAACCTGTCAGCCGAACTGCCGCATGTTCTCGAAAAGGCGGCCGATGGCAGCATTGCTGAAATGCTTGGAATCCCCTTGCCTGCCGTGCGCGGCTCGTTGAAAATCAACATTTCGCAATGGAAGCCTCTGGCAGAAATATTGCATGCCAATATAAGCGGAACGCCCTTTAACGCCGCACTGACTTTTGATTTTGATAAGACGCAAAGCGCCGGGCTGGATGCTTCTTTGGCTAAGTTTTCTGTCAGGGACAAGACTCAGGCTATCTCCCTTGACGGTTTCAGAACGGCTATGAAAGCAAGCGATCTATGGGGCAGCCCTTTAATCAGCATTAATATGAATCTCAGCGAACTGAAAGCTGATCAGCTTTCTGTGAACAGTGCATCTGCCAATGTTTCAGGCGGATTAAACGATGCCGCATTCTCTTTTGTATCAAAAGGAGATATTCTTGCTGAGATCTCCGGCAAATGGAAACCTGGAGAGCTCAGCCTGCAAAAGCTGTCGGCGCAGGCTTTGCCTGCCTTGCTTGGACTGGATGGAAAAACTCCGCTCGGATTCCGACTTGAAAAGGCTGCATCCATCAAATATTCTGCTGACTCTGTTTCAACCTCTGGGCTGAACGTATCGTTTCTTCCCGCTGGAAAGCTAGCCGTGTCTGGCTCAGCCTCACCGGGCAAAATGGATATGAAGGCGGCGCTCAGCTCTCTTGATCTTGATAAATTCCAGGCAATACTTCCTGAAATTCCCAAGGGCAACATCGCGTTCAATACCCGCTTGACCGGCTCCCCCATAGCTCCTGCCGGCGATTTTGACCTGCATCTTAGAAATATTAAGGCAACGGATGCTGTTCCGGCGGTAAGCGCAAATATTGGCGGCAAATTTCGCCCTGCAGCAAAATCCCGGATGCTTGACATTAAAGTAATGCTCGAAGAACAGACTAAAAAAAGCTTCGGTCTTGAAAAGGCTGACATTGCTGCCGCCATTCCTTTCACCGCACCAGCCTCCGGATTTGCCCTTCCTGACCTGGATGCCCCCCTTCAGGCTCATCTGTCACTGCGCGGAAAACTTGATACGCTGTGGAAGCTTGTGCCGGTTTCGGACCAAAAAATGTCTGGCATTGCAGCCATTGACGCTTCTGTGAGGGGAAAGGCTTCCTCTCCTGTTGTTGATGCCAGCGTATTGCTTGATGAGGGGCGTTTCATTGACATAGCTCAGGGGCTGGAATTGCGTTCCATGAAGCTAAAGGCCGACGCCAGGCAGGTGCAGCCGCTTGCACAGCAAGGAAAGGTTGACATTGATTTTTCTGCCAGGGATACCAAGCAAGGGACGCTTGGCCTTAAGGGCTCAGTGGATCTGACCACGATGAATGTTGCCATTAACGGAGCGATAAAATCTCTTGCTCCCTTGCATCGGCAGGATATTAATGCTGTGCTTTCAGGCAGCCTTGGCGTCAAGGGCAATGCAGCTAATCCTTCTGTTATCGCCGACATTACCGTAGACAAGGGACGCATTGAGCTTATAAAGCTCCCTGGCGGCGATATTACTGAACTTGAAATATATCGCCCGGAAGACGAAAAACAGAAAAAAACAGGAGAAGCGTCTCCCGGAAATCTTGACGTCCATGTTCGCATACCGAACCAGTTTTTCATCCGAGGATACGGGCTGGACTGCGAATGGAAGGGTGACATATATGTCAAGGGACCGATGAACAGGCCGGCGGTTACTGGAGGTCTTCAGGCAGTCAGAGGAACCCTTGATATTTTGAGCAAGAATTTCAAGCTTGCCGAAGGAGAAGTTCGCTTTGATGGCGGATGGCCCGTCAGCCCCTTGCTGAACATCGACATGGAATACCAGGCCGCCAACATCACTGCTGACATTATTGTGGGCGGCACCGCTTCTAATCCAAAGCTTACGCTTACAAGCAAGCCGGTAATGCCAAATGACGAAATTCTTTCGCAAGTTCTTTTTGGCCAGTCTTCCGGCAGCCTCAGCCATGTCCAGGCTTTGCAGATGGCCTCGGCGGCTGCAACGCTCGCCGGTTTTGGGGATGCCGATGTAATGGGCAAGGGGCGCAAAGCCCTTGGCGTGGATGTTTTCAAGCTCAATTCTGACAATGACGGGAAAGATTCGGACGTTTCTCGCACCTCTCTTGAGATGGGCACGTATATTCGGGATGACATATATGTAGGCATGGAACAAGGCGTTGGAAAAAGCAGCGACACAGGCGCTGTTGTGGAAATTGAGCTTCTGCCGGGACTGGGAGCCCAGGCAAAAACATTCAGCAACAAATCAGAGTTCGGTCTTAAATGGAAAAAGAATTATTGATGACGCCGCGGAAATTCTGCCACGGCGGGGACCATGGCGACATTGTCAACCTGTATGAAATGCCTTTGACAGTCAGGTATGGCGAAGTCGGACCTGACGGACTGACCTCGCTTTCTTCTCTGGGTAACTGGCTTCAGGAAGCGGCAGGTCTAAGCGCCGACACCCTGCACTTTGGTTCTGAACAGCTTTTTTCCAGAGGCCTCACCTGGATTTTGATGAGGCTTGTGCTGCGCTTATTCAGGCTTCCACGCATTGGAGAACATCTTAACGTGCTTACCTGGCCATCAAAAATGGATCATTTTGGTTTTCGCGGATATGCCATTTATGATGAAGGACATGCTTGCCTTGCGAAGGGCGGCAGTGCATGGGCCGTCATGGAGACTGCTTCACGCAGCATTGTTTCCCTGCCGGATGATCTCCGTAAAAGCTACCCCGACAATGCCAGTCCCTGTGATGATTTCAGCTGCCGCGTCCTGCCACGGGTAAAAAACAATGTGCTGCAAAGTTCGTTTTTGCGCGTCAGGCATGACGACCTTGACATCAACCGGCATGTCAACAACACGCGTTACCTGGCCTGGATTATGGAGCCGGTATCACGGGAATTTCTGAAGCAGCATCATCTGCACGAAAGCCCTTCGCTCATAGACGTTTCTTTCAGGGCAGAATGCTTTCCCCAGGATGAGCTCGCAAGCGTTTTTGCCGACTGCGGGCAGCCTGAATCACTCGGCCTTGCTGATACCGGACAATTCAGATGCTTTTCTCATGCCATAAGAAAGCTGCCCGGCGGCCAGGATGTCTGCAGGGCCATTTCCGCCTGGAAAACAGACAGGGCGTAAAGCTATGCAGATCCTCCACCTGGCTGTAAACATACTGGCGCCGGCAGCCGTTATCTTTTGCGTCCTGCTTGCAATCGCAGGAATATGCATCGGGTTGGCCGCCCTGCTCCGCCGCTTTGCAAAATTTGCATCAGCCAGGCGTTCAGCCGGCATAGCCTCAAAGGATGAGAGCGTAAATGGTTAAAATTTTCGTCCTGGCAAGAATCCTTTGACGGCTTCTTTGACAAAGCTGTCATACCTGCTCTTTAACGCCGCGGGATATTCAATGCTCATGGTCATGACGGCATCGTCGGTATAGAAACTTTTGACATAGTAGATGTTGTTCCCTCGTCTGCCGGAAACAACGTACCAGCGCTGACTGGTGTTGACGACCGAATACTCAGCCCGTGAATCGCGGGCCCGCTGATAAAAGTCTTTTTCTGTAAGGCCGAAAACGTCTTGATCCAGCGAACCCCATACGCGCATTTCAAGGCCATGCCCGTCTGAAACGGTAATGCCGTCGCCATTGTCGGCTTCGTAAACGCGGTATGCCCCGGGAGCCCATTTAACCGTGAAGCCGTACCGCTCATTGTGATAAGATGGATCTGCAGGATCAGTCTGTATTTCAGACGCAACAGCAGAAGACAAGAGCAAAAGAACCGCGGCAACGGCAATAAGCATTTTTTTCATATTTCTCCGGCATGCTGGAAAAAGGCCCGGCCCGCATGCGTACAGCCAGGCCTTGCGCAACGTTATTCGGATAAATCGTCTTTGTTCACGTCTTCTGGATTGTTGACGATTTCAGGACCAAACCACTGGGTGATTTTTTCTTCTACCTGACGGTTGATTTCTTCAGTAACGTACATGGAAACTGAAACAAGCACAGCGGTAACTGCGGCGATATCGTCAGTAAAGCCAAGTACAGGAATAAAGTCCGGTATGAAATCCAACGGGCAGACGACATAGCCCAGGGCGCCTACGATCACGGCTTTTGCCTTTGCTGGAACGTGCGGACTCTGCAAAACATAATACAGCTGAAGAATTTTGCGCACGGTTTCTTTGCCAATGGGCCCCAGAGTACGTGTCAGTTTGCTGAAAAGGGCTTCGGCGTCAAACGATCCGGCAAATTTTTGCAGCTTTTTGCCCAGGTCTTCAAAAGAAAGGTTATTGAACATGGCAGCCTCCCCTGCTGGAATGAAACCTACAACATGATGCGGCGCAATGCCTGCGCTTGCCTTAAAGTTTAATCACGGCCCCATGATTAGCAAGTTAATTCCCTTTGCTTTTTTGTTACAACATCTTTCAGCCGACTGCCCGCTCCGGATACCTAGCAATATCATCATGGAAGTCCAGCACATGTATTCATGGATGTGCACCTGATATTTGGGAGGGAAATGCCCCTTTCAAAACGGGAGAAGAATCCCATGGGCTTCAGACCGGGGTACGTCAGTATCAGCCTGAAGGTCCATGTCTTATGCCAGAACGGTACTAACAATAAAACAAAGGACAGTTGATTGTATCGGAACTGTATGGTATAAAAAAGCAAGTGTTGACTATCGGAGGCACACAATGATGTTAAAGGCAGCTCTTTGCTTTGCAGCCGCTTTGATGCTTGCTGCGGCTCCTGTAAAAGCTGATGAATTTGAAGCGGATAAAACGCTGCACGGTCCATGGTATTCCTGCATCTACACCAGCGGTCAGGATGTGAGCGCCAGGCTGGGTATAAAAGGCGAAAATGCTGATTCGGCCCTTGTCATTGACCTGTACAGTGATGGCAAGGATCCCATCGGCATCCGGTTATATTCGCCGTTGCAGGAAAGCATGCCTCCATTGGACGGCCGGACGAACCACGGATCCATTGATGTTGACGGCAGGCCCTGGAGTTCTGCCACTTACGCTGTCTATGCCCTCAGTGCTTCAGAATGCGCTTATGCATATCCAGACAAGGACATATTTGAAGGCTTTCGCAACGGCAAAGAATGCACCTTTCACATCATTAACGAATTCGGCGTGAAACGCAGCTTTACATTTTCACTTGATGGTTTTGCTGCTGCCTCTCAACGAGCTGCAGCGCTCCGCAATTCTCTGAAAAAATAAGGGAGAGATCATGCGCATAAAACTTTTTCTGCCAGAGCTGGAAGAAATAGGGCTGTACTCTCCGCGTGGGACGCTTGATACGGCTGAAGACTTTGTCATAGGATGCCGGCATTGCGTAGGAGAAACGCCCCAGGGCTTTCATTTTCGTCCGACGTTCCGCTGTTTTGAACTGTCAGGCAAAGACGAGGACAAGGGCACAGTGTATTGCGCAAATCCGGCATGCGGACAGCACCTTTCGTTTATCATCCGCAAAATCTGACGGTCAATCCGCTATGCCGGCCTTCCATGTATCGGCATGCTGAGGTCAATATACTTTTCTTCCAGTTCGTCCGGAGACCTGTATATGGAAATCCGGCGTATGTCTGCCTCAGGCTGCACATCCAGCCAAAGACGCACCACCTCTGCAAGTTCGAAAATTCTGTCAGATGACAAAAACATGGATACCGGGCAAATTCTGTAAAGGTAAAGCCGCCGGTTAATCAGCACGTAAGGGAAAATATTGCAGGCAACAGGACGCAGATCTCTTTTAAGGTTGCATCCGTTCGGGCCAAGAGCACGGCAGCCCCGCTGATCCAGACAGGCCGTATGCCTGTCAATCATGTATAGATCTTGCCCTGTCTGCCGCGTTATCTGCCTGTCCAGAAGGGCCATGGGGAATGGTTCATCGCCGTCAGGCTGAGGTCCGCAGCAAAAACGGCAGTCAATGCAGTAATCATTCGTGAGTACCCCGCCTCTCACTTCAACGTTGCGCGGTGAAGTGAACATGCTCTTCCAGAGGCTGCGGTACTGATCCGCTATGCTTTGGCTTTCCGCATCTTTTATGCCAGCGGTTTTCTGTGAGACCCCTCCGCCGCATTCAAGAGTCATATTGTATTCAGACAGGCCATCATCTTCTCCGCCTGCTGCCACGTTGCAGCCTTGCGCACGCATGAACCACAGCCTGGCAAGCCTGCCGTCATGAGATGTTCCAACAGCGTGTTCATACAGCCAGCTGAGCCTGTAGCACGCAGACACGTCGCCCTGTTCAGCGGCGCTGAGACACCATTTAAAGGCCTTAGCCGGATCGCGCTTTATTCCGCCTTTGCCAAACAGATACATGATGGAAAGATTAAACTGCGCAGAGGCATGCCCATGCCCCGCAGCCTTTAAAAAAAGTTCTGCAGCCTTTTCAGCGTCGCGATGCAGACCGCTCCCTTCGTAATACATGCAGCCCAGATTATTCATTGCCCCGGCGTGCCCGGCTTGCGATGCTCTTTTGTACCAGCCTGCCGCTTTTAAAAGACTCTGGTCAACCCCGCGGCCATGCTCATACATGAGCCCCAAAACAAACTGAGCTTCAGCATGTCCCTGTTCAGCGGCCCTGCTGTACCATTTAAAGGCGCGAGCCCGGTCAACGATTGTTCCGTCACGTCCATAATAATGACGTTCCGCGGTGCTGAACTGAATTTCTGGATTGTTTCTATCTGCCATGCAGGTATTCATAAACAGCAGTCTCTCAGGAATGCACTACGGCTTTGCAGCGTCATCAGGCAACGGTTCGGGTTTTTCTTTAAGCATATCTGTCATTTGCCGGCGCAAAGAATCAAGATTAGCCCTGGACTGCTTTAATGCACTGCTGTTCTTGCCATCGGCCCTCAGCCTTGCCAAGGCCTGGCTGCGCTCCTCTTCTGTTTTAGGTCGTGCAATTTCTTTAGGCTGCGGCGACGCAGGAACTACTTCGTACACGTAGCCTTCTCTGTTAAGCACTTCAGAGTCCATGAGCGGCTTATTGCCGCCTCTGTTCCACGCTGCGCCGGGATGCTCAGGCAATTCCGGCGCAGGCACCTGCGATGAGCAGCCGTATGCAAGAGAAACCAGCACGGAGACAGCAATGAGCATTCTTGTATTCATCACAACCCTTTCAATTGCGCTACATGATATTGTTTTCGTTTGTTTTTATAAACTTGCTTATGCCTGATGTCGATAAAAATTTTATGGAGGCATGACAGTAGCTTTTTTAAAAGCATCGACGTATACTTTTTTGCGTCAAACTTCAGCCCTCAAGGATCAACATGCCAAAGATTGCACTCGCCAGCGACTGCGACGATACCTTGTACTTTCGCAACCGGCAGCCGCGCATACAGCCAGGGGATCTGCGCGCCATTGCAGACTTCAGACGGAAGGGCGGCATCTTTGGCATCTGCACAGGCCGACCGTATTACGGCGTGCTTGAGGCGGTGGAAAATCTTGTTGACTTTGATTTTCATATTTGCACAAGCGGTGCGCATTTGCTTGATAAAAACGGAAACGTTCTTGAAAAGCACTTGCTGCCGAGCGATCTCGTAAAAAAACTATGGGAACTCGGCAAGACCACTTCTTTTATGGTTGTGCATGCAAATGGGAGGCTTTATTCACCCCGTCCTACTTCTTCCTTTCAGATTTTTACGCGCACTCTTGAGGATATTCCACCTGGCAGCGAATTTTTCGGCGTTTCGGTCTATACAGAAACACCGGAAAAAGCCGCCGCGATGGCGGCGTCTGTCAATGCCGAGTGGCAAGGATGCGCCAATGCCTTTCATAATCAGATCTGTATGGATGTCGTTGCTCATGACGCCTCAAAGGGCACGGCGCTGTTGCAAATGAAAAAGAATATGGGCATTTCGCTGATGGCGGCCATTGGAGATTCATATAACGACCTTTCCATGCTGCAGGCGGCAGACATATCCTTTGCCTTTCCGTATTCACCAGCTGAAGTGCAATCTTCCGCTGCATATATTGTGCCTACTGTTGAAGCAGCACTTGAAATTTTACAGCATCAGGGGTGACCATGAGCAAAGACGCCCGTCCCTGTATCAATCGCGGCGACATAGTCCGGCATTTTAAAAGGGAAATGATTGTCAATCCCGGCACAGAATACCTTTATCAAATCCTTGAATTTGCCATCCATTCAGAAAACAACGAACGCTATGTCGTATATAAGGCACTGTACGGTACCGGACTGGTCTATGTCAGGCCGTATGACATGTTTATGAGCGAAGTCGATCACATAAAGTATCCTGATATAGTTCAGAAATGGCGCTTTGACAAAGCCAGTCCACGCGAATGCTCTCTGGTCAGCGAAACCGAATGACAACATTTCATCACTCATGCAATTTTCAGCTTCATCACGCAGTTTAACAGCCCTCATCTATCTGCTTGCCTTCCTTGGTGCCATGGGCAATCCCATTGTATTGCCCACGCTGCCCTTTCTCATGGAAGACCTGCATATTTCTCCGCTTCAAATGGGCATGATGATATCCCTGTACGCCCTTCCCGGCGCGCTCATCCTGCCCTTTTACGGCGTTATCAGCGACAGGCTCGGCAGGCGCAGACTGCTTCTTGCCAGCCTGGGATTATGCGTGCTTGGCTCCATGCTCTGCGCTTTTGCACCTGACTTTTCAACGCTGCTTGCCGGTCGGGCCATGCAGGGGCTTTCCATCACACCTCTTGACTCCATGAGCTTTACGCTGGCGACTGACTTGTTTGAAGGTAAAAAAAGAATGACGCTTGTTGAGCGCTGCTCCACCGTCCAGTTTTTTTGCGTGACCATTGTGCCCTTGTCGCTTTCTGCCATCATACCGCACTGGGGCTGGCGTTCGGCCTTTGTTTTTGCAGGTCTGCTGAGTTTTGCCGCACTGCTGCTGAGCCTTCCTGTCCAGGTGCCTTACCGCCCGTCAAACGCACAGAAATTCAGAGCGTTTTTATCGCATCTTGCCTGTCTGCTGATCAGCCAGCGCCTGCTTTTGCTGTTTGCGGTGCGCATATTGGTCGCCGTCATGATATTCGGTGTCATTTACCCGCATCTTCCCTTGCTTATGGTGCAAAAGCTCTCGTATCCGCCTGAACTTGTCGGACTCATGTTTTCTCTTTATGCTCTGGGCATGTTTCTTGGTTCCCTTGTCGTTCCCTGCCTGAGCAGGCGCTTCAATGAAATCGCTTTCGGCTTTTCAGGCGGCGTTTTTCTTCTTGCTTCAGTGTTGCTGCTCGCCTACGCGGGATCGCTCTGGCTTATCGGCTTAGGCCTGCTGTGCGTGGGCATGGGTTCAGGCATTCTCATACCGCAGAATACGGCTCATGTTTCTCTTGCCGCCACGGAGGACACGCATGGCTCCGTCATGTCCGCCTACAGCACAATATTTCGGCTAGGGCAGGCAATTGCACCTGGAATCATGGGAGTGCTCTATGCCTGGGGGAGCTTCACGCTTTTGTTTTCGTTAGCGGCTTTCCTGGCTGTTTTTACCGGCCTGATATCAGCTGTCGCGTTCAGCTATTCCCATCGGCTTGAACATTTATGATGTTGCGCCCGGCAAGACAGAAATGGCAGCGCTTTTTAACATGCGCCGTTCTGGATTCCTGCAGAACCGTCAGCGAGAAACCTTTTGCAAACATCAAGAAAATCGTTTGGAAAAGGCACAGGCTTTCTGCTGACAAGACTGTAATAGCAACCCTTTTGCCAGCCTAGGCAGCATACGTCCAGACCGTCCCTTATTTCAAATTCCATACGCCAGCGGCTGCGCCCAGCATCAGAGAGCCATGCCCTTCCTATAGGAGAAGAATCCAAAGTAAGCGGGCGGAGATGGCGCACA
>JAGAZG010000194.1 GCA_017940105.1 Mailhella sp.
AAGAATTGTTGCTCCGCTCGACGGCACAATTGTGGCTGTACCCGTTAAGCAGGGGCAAACCGTCAATGCCAATCAGACGACGCCTACCATCGCGCAGATTGCCGACCTGACCAATATGGAAATAAAAATTGAGGTTTCTGAAGGCGACATTCCTTTCATTAAGCCAGGCCTGCGCGTCCGCTATACACTCCTTGGGGCCCCAGACAAGCCATACCGCACAACAATCAGCACCATAGACCCGGGCGACAAAACGCTCAGCAACGCCACCAGCTCCAGTGCTTCTTCTTCCGCAGCTACGACAACGTCCACGAATAGCGCGGTATACTATTACGCCAAGGCGCGCGTTCCCAACCCGGAAGGTATCCTTCGCCTTGGCATGACGACCCAGAACGTCATTGAAATCGACAAGGCTGAAAACGTCCTCGCAATTCCAACAATTACCATACAGAATAAAGGGCGCGGCAAAAAATTTGTGCGGGTGCTCGAAGGAGGCATACCAGCCGAGCGCGAGGTAGAAACAGGCATAACCAACAACGTCATGACTGAAATCCGCTCCGGCCTGAACGAAGGAGACAAGGTTATTTCAACCCAGATGACGCAGGATGAGCTGAAAGCAAGCATAAATGCCCGCGGCGGCCGCAGGCCGCACTAGGAGGGTGATCATGCCCGCCACCTTGGAAGTGCGCAGCATCAACAAGTACTACGGCACCGGTGAAAACCGCGTTCACGTGCTCAGGAATGTGAGCCTGACCATAGACAGGGGGGACTTCGTCGCCATTATTGGGCAGTCCGGTTCTGGCAAGTCTACGTTGATGAATATCCTTGGCTGCCTTGATCAGGCTTCTGATGGTGAATATCTTGTAGACGGAATTTCAACAAAAAAATTTGATGCAGACGATTTTGCAAGGCTTCGCAGCGAAAAATTCGGCTTTATTTTTCAACGCTATAATCTTCTGACCAGCTTAACGGCCCGTGACAATGTCGCTCTTCCTGCAATTTATGCAGGAGCGGGAGGCAAAGAACGCAGCGAACGGGCAGAAGATCTGCTTGTCAAGCTTGGTCTTGAAGGCAAGACAGGCAACCGGCCGGGCGAGCTTTCAGGCGGCCAGCAGCAACGCGTGTCTATCGCCCGGGCCATGATGAACGGAGGTGAGATCATTCTTGCCGATGAGCCCACAGGAGCACTTGATTCAAAAAGCGGCGAAAATGTCATGCAGCTGCTCATGCAGCTCCATGCCGAAGGCCATACGCTTATTCTCGTCACCCACGACCGACACATAGCTGAATACGCACACCGCGTCATTGAGATAAAAGACGGAGAAGTGATCAGCGACGAAAGGAGAAAGCCACTTCCGGAACATGTTCCCGATGCCGCCCCGCGTGCCAGAACCAGCAGGATAGCCTATTTAAAAAATCAGCTTAACGAAGCCTTCGGCATGTCTGTTCAGGCTATTCTCGCACACAAGATGCGTTCCCTTCTCACCATGCTCGGCATCATAATCGGCATTGCCTCAGTGGTATCCGTCGTTGCGCTTGGCCGAGGTTCTGAGCAAAAAATACTCGAAGGCATCAACGCCATGGGCACCAATACTATCGACATCATGCCCGGCAAGAGCTTCGGCGACAGAAATTCCGCCCGGTACAGAACACTGACCGTTGATGACTCCGACGCTCTTGCCGAGCAAAGCTATGTGGCAAGCGCTACTCCATCAGCAAGCGCAAGCGGAGAAATCATTTACCGCAGTAAATCAGCGACAGGCTCACTGTCTGGTGTCGGCGAGCAGTATTTCAATGTAAAAGGGCTTGAACTGGCCAAAGGACGTCTTTTCAATAAAGAAGACATTGATGCAGCCAGTGCCATTGCCGTTATTGACGACAACACTGCCACTGAGCTTTTTTCTCAAGGCGAAGAACCGGTAGGCGCAGTGATTTTGTTTGCAGGCCATCCCTTTGAAGTCATCGGGGTGACAAAAAAACCTGCAGCAACCTTCGGCCCACGCAGTTCACTGACCGTATGGACGCCGTATACAGCCCACATGGCACGCGTATCCGGCAGCAGGACAATATCTTCCATCACCGTTAAAATTGCAGACGGCACAAGCGCACAGGTTGCTGAAAAAGAAGTGACCCGCCTGCTCACCTCTCGTCACAGGGGCGTACAGGATTTCTTTACCATGAACACAGACAGCATCAGGCAAACTATGGAAAGCACCACTGCGACCATGCGCCTGCTTATTTCGTGCATTGCGTTCATATCTCTCCTGGTTGGAGGCATCGGCGTCATGAACATCATGCTGGTTTCGGTCACAGAACGCACCAAAGAGATCGGCGTACGCATGGCCATTGGCGCACGGCAGTTCAACGTGCTTCAGCAATTCCTCATAGAGGCCGTTCTCATCTGCATCATCGGGGGCATCGTCGGAGTGCTGGCATCCCTTGCCATTGGCGCGGTTTTCACCATGTTTGTCAAAGACTTTCCCATGTCATTTTCAACTGCCTCCATCGTTCTTGCCCTCACATGCTCAACGCTCATCGGCGTGATTTTCGGTTTCATGCCTGCCAGGCGTGCATCCATGCTCAATCCTGTTGACGCTCTTGCGCAGGAGTAACACATGAAACAGCTGCCTTTATTTCTGCTGTGCACAGCTATTGTCACAGGCTGCGCAGGCAAAGACTATTCCATTCCTGACCAGCCGGAACTTATGACCCAACAACAGATAGAATCGGCATATTCCGTCAACCATGAATGGTGGAAGCAATACAGAGATGACGGTCTTAACCGCTGCATATCGCTTGCGCTGGAGCGCAACATCGACCTGGCGCGAAGCGCCATCACCGTTAACAAGGCCCTGTACAGAGCCAGGCAGATCGGCGCGGAACTTGTCCCTTCGTTTTCGAGTTCTGCCAGTACAAATTCACGCAAGCAGCTCGACTCCGGCGACTCAACCCGATCATACAGTGCTTCGTTCGGGCTGTCTTACGAACTTGACCTGTGGGGAAAACTGCGGGAATCTGCTTCTGCCCAGTCATGGGAATACCAGGCGACAGAACTTGACCGCGAAGCGGCCCGCCTGGCTTTAATCAACACCGCTACCAATACCTGGTACAGCATGGCCTATACCAGAGAAGCTCTCGGAATCAGCCGTGAAACGCTCAAGGCATACGAAAAGATCAGTGCCATCATGCGCGAGCAATACCAGGCTGGGAAAAGCGACCGTTTAAATGCGGAGCAGGCCGAGCAAAGCGTGCTCGCACAGCGTGCATCCATACTCTCCCTGGAAGAACAGCTCGATCAGCAGCAGCAAACCATGCGCGACCTGCTTGACCTTCGTCCCGGCGAATCGCTTCCGGCCGTGCCGCCCTCTCTCTCTTCTGTTCCACTGCCAAGCGTTGATCTCGAAGTCCCCGTGTCAGCTCTCGGTCTTCGTCCTGATCTCAAGGCTGCAGAATACCGCATCATGAGCGCATTCCGCAGTTGGCAGGCATCCAGGGCGTCGCTATACCCGACCGTGACCATAGGCGGAACCATCGGAGCATCGTCCAATTCCCAGAGTTCACTCTTCAAAACTCCATTCCTAAACGGACTCATTTCCCTCAATCTGCCCTTCCTTGACTGGAACCGGGTCAAATGGGATATCCGCATCTCGCAAGATTCTTTTGAAGACGCCAAGCTTTCCTTCCGCAAAGCCCTGACATCAGCTCTCAACGAGGTGGACCGCTACCACCGGGATTTTATTCACGCCCTGTCACAGCTGGATCTGGCTCAAAAAAAGCATGAAACCGACAAGAGAATCGAAAGTTACAGGCGAACGCGCTACTATGAAGGCGCCGACGACTTGCGATACTGGCTTGAAGCCATCAACACCAGCCATAACTCTCAGATGTCCGCGCTCAATGCCAAATTCAACGCAATTTCCGCTGCCAATGCTCTTTTTGAAGCCCAGGCAGCGCAACTTACCTCAAAATAAGCATATTCTCTCTGATGACACACGGGCAATCAATTAAATTTTATCAAAAAAATGGTTAAATTTAATTCTTTTCAACGCCCTGCAAAAGAATAAAATATTATCATACCTATTGATGATATTTAATTTTTTGGGAGTGCTCCATGCAAGGTGTTAAAAAATATCAGCGACAATATTTTCTTCCTCCTGAAAAATGCTTGGAGTGGACTCAATCTGACTGCATCTCAAAAGCCCCTGCGTGGTGCTCGGTCGATCTTCGGGATGGCAACCAGGCATTAAGTACCCCGATGTCTCTTGAAGAAAAACTGGAATACTTCAGCATGCTCGTCAATATCGGCTTTAAAGAAATTGAAGTCGGTTTTCCTGCGGCATCAGAAACAGAATATGATTTTATGAGAGCGCTCATTGAGCGCGGGCTTATCCCTGACGACGTTACCGTGCAGGTGCTGACGCAAGCACGGGAGCATATTATTCGACGCACTTTCGAAGCTCTTCAGGGAGTGCCGCGCGCAATTGTCCACCTCTATAACTCGACTTCTGCAGCGCAACGGGAACAGGTCTATAAAAAAAACAAGGAGCAGATTCTCAAGCTTGCCGTCGACGGAGCCAGCCTGCTCGACAGCCTGGCAAAAAAAACTGGCGGGACTTTCATGTTTGAATACAGCCCAGAAAGTTTCCACGGAACAGAAGTCGAATATGCTCTTGATGTCTGCAACGCCGTTCTGGATGTCTGGCATCCCACAGCTGAACGAAAGTCGATTATAAATCTGCCTTCTACAGTAGAATCGGCCATGCCACACGTTTTTGCTTCGCAGGTCGAATACATGAGCAAGCATCTTGACTTTCGCGACCACGTTATTTTAAGCGTGCATCCCCATAATGATCGCGGCTGCGGCATAAGCACTGCCGAAATGAGCGTGCTTGCGGGTGCACAGCGCATAGAAGGCACGCTGTTCGGCAACGGAGAACGCACTGGCAACGCCGACATTGTCACCCTGGCCTTGAACCTGTTCACGCATGGGGTGGATCCAGAACTCGATTTTGCATCCTTACCTGAAATAAGAAAAACGTACGAGCGTCTGACAGGAATGCATGTGCCCGACAGGCAGCCTTATGCCGGAGACCTTGTTTTTTCGGCCTTCTCCGGTTCTCATCAGGATGCCATAGCCAAAGGCATGACCTGGAGAGAAACGCAGCATGCAAAGATCTGGACGGTTCCTTACCTGCCTATTGATCCGGCAGACATAGGACGAACATACGATGCCGATGTAATACGTATCAACAGCCAGTCAGGAAAAGGAGGCATCTGTTATATTCTCAAGCAGAACTTTTCCATAGTCGTCCCGGAAAAAATGAGGGAAGAAGTGGGGTATGCCATCAAGCATGTGTCAGATGAAAACCATGAAGAACTTTCGCCTCAAAAGGTCTATGACATTTTTGCGGAGCAATATCTTCACTTCACCCCATGCTTCACTATTCCTGAATGCCATTTCAGACAGGTTGACGGCATTATGGCAGAGGCAACCATTGACCACGGTGACAGAATAACCGTAGTCGGTGCCAATGGAAACGGACGACTTGACGCCGTAAGCAATATCATCAAGCAATATTTCGGCATCAGCTACGAACTCAGTGCATACGAAGAATATGCGCTTTCGCAGGGCTCATCGTCAAAGGCCATGGCATTTGTATGCATCTTATGCGAAGGCAAGCCCTACTGGGGGGCTGGCTCCGATGAAGACATCATCAAGTCCTCCATACAGGCACTGGTCGTTGCCGTAAACAAAATCCCGCAATTGCAGAAAAAGGACTGCAATTACGATGAACGGCTCGTTGCCATGCAAAACTATATCCAGGCCAACTATCAGACTGTGACGCTTGAGGCCCTTTCCGCCGAGTTCCATCTTTCCACCCCATACATTTCCAAATACATACGCGACAAATCCGGCCATACCTTTGGAGAGTTTGTTGCCGGCGTGCGCATGAAAAAGGCCAAGACGCTGCTGAAGCACGGAAACATGACGGTAGAAAACATTTCGTACGCCATCGGCTATCCCAACGTTGAGCACTTTTCAAGGGTATTCAAAAAAAACTTCGGCATGACGCCAATGCAGTACAGAAACCAGAACAAGTCCTAAACAAGTAAAAATCTGCCGCGCCGCTTTTTGCAAGCCTGGCAGCTGAACCAGCGTGCACGGATTTCAGGATGTTTTTCGCCAGCCCCTGCAAGTATGCGCATATTGCAGATCTGACGTCATACCTGCTCCGGCAAGTTGATTTTGGCTGGACAATTTTGCTGACGCAGGATAAAATAAAGAGGAGTTTTTTGGACGTTGAGCCGGATTAAATCCTCTTTTTAAAGCAGAGACGGCGAACGTGTCCAATCTTATGAGAGAGCCTTTGTCAATGGACAGCATTTCTTCAGTGAAAAATTCAGGACGTTAAATGACAGGTACGGTCACTAGCAATGCGATGATATTCCCATTTACCTTTCTGAGAGGCTGCGAAAACTACTTATTCTCCATATTGTCCTGAGCGGCAGAAGTGCCGTTCAGGGCTATTACTATGCAAGACCTCTGCAGCAGCAGGCATTTGAAAATTATTTGGCTGAAGCAGACAAAAAAAGCGCATCAGCAAGGCCGTGCATAAACCTCATACTTCTTTGTATTCGTTTACCAAAAAAACTTATCTGCAAAAGTGAGACAGCAATGACCCTGCGTGAATTGTATGAAAGCATCGACGGCGATTATGAAGCTGCGAAACGCATTCTTCCCATGGACAAAATGATTTCGAAATTCATTATTCTTCTTCTTAAAGAAGAGTCCTGCGGCAAGCTCATGAAAGCTGCAGAAGCTAACGACTCCACGGGCATGTTTGAAGGGGCTCACAGCATGAAAGGCGTTTGCGGCAACCTTGGCCTACTCAAGCTGTCTTCCATGGCCAGCACTGTTGCAGAAGAGTTTCGTCCTGGCAAACCAAGAAAGATGTCGGATGAAGAGCTCAAGAGCCACCTCGACGCTCTTAATGCAAAATATCAGGACACCATAGCGGCCATAAAGCAATTTGCCGCAGAACAGGAATAATGGCAGCCCATGACATATACGAGCCTGAACATGCGGTCTTGCTCACTCACAAAAGCCGCGGCATTTATGTTTCAACGAATAAAGCGAGCACTCTTTTTGGCTTTTTGCGCTGCGCTGCTCTTCACGGGGCAGGCGCTGGCAGACGATGCCGCGTTTTCTAAACTTTTCGGCACGGTTGCGTTTCAGCGCCCAATGAAAGTCTTTGGGCAATGGCTCGACATACAGGCACGCAACAAGCCCAGCGACATTTTCAAAGGCAGCGGCAGCCAGCTGCGCAATAACGAAACAACCAGTTCTCTGCTGAACAAAGCCCGTCAATTAAGCGGGCTTCAAAGGCTGCGCCTCATCAATACCTTCTGGAACCGTTATCCTTACATAACTGACATAAAAAACTGGGGCAAAAACGATTACTGGGCAATTCCAGCTGAATTCCTCCGCAAGTCCGGAGACTGCGAAGATTATGCAATCATCAAATACTATACGCTGTGCGAGCTTGGCATGCCGGCATCATCCATGCGCATCGTCGTTCTGAAAGACACGCTCCGCAAGCTTGCGCACGCTGTTCTCGCTGTGGAAGACGGGGGCAACGTTTATATTCTCGATAACGTTTCCAACGCCATAGTCTCTCATGACAGGCTATCGCATTATGTGCCGGCGTATTCCCTTAACCAAAACAACGCTTTTGTCCATATCAAAGGGCGTAAACTGTAAACCCTTTTCCGGGAGAATAGCACATGCAGAAAAATCTCCTTTCCAATAAGGCCGACAGAAACCGCCGCCTGCTGCTGGCTCTGGGCATAATGATCTCGCTTATGGCAGTACTGTTTGCGTCCCATTTTGCAATACAAGACAGAAAAGAAAAAATATTCATGGATGCTTCCGATACCTGCAAAAGTGAACTGGCTCTGCTTTCTGGCAGGCTCATGGAGTGGAAAAGCACAACACAGGCTGTCATTGACGGAATCGCGCAGGAAAACCTTTTTCGGGTCTTTCTTTCAGACTATGCTTCAAGTCCAAGCAGAGTTGAGCGCTTTCAGTCTTTAAAAAAAGATATCAATTCTCAGGAATACGAATTTTTCAGTTACCTTCAGGACGTATTAAACGATGTTGCCCGCATGCACGGCATACGCAACGCAGCACTGCTTCTTCCAGACGGGCGGCCTATGCTCGGGGAAAATCCAGGCATTGACAAAAGCGCTCTTGCCGGAATAGGCAACCTGCATGTAACTGGCTTCAGAGAAGAAAACGATGAGGTTTACGCACGCACCGTGACGGCCAGTTTTCCGATTGACCAGGAAGATAAGCCTGCGGCGTTTCTCGTTCTTGATATTCCGCTCGGCTCAACCTATGCAAAAGTGCTTTCCAGCGAAATTCATCATGAAATGAGCTTTGACCTTGTTTCAAAGCACGGCACCATTTCATTGCTGGGCGGCAAGGTCATCCTTAAAGCTGAAGAAGCGTTGAAAGACCGCAAAGAACATATCCTGCAGGAAGAAAACGGCGATGCTTTTGCCATGTACACAGCCATAAGCGATCCTGCCGAAGGCTACATGCGAGCTTCTATTCCAAGCGAAATGCTAGCAGGCCGGGAAGCCAGGGCTAAATGGAATATAATGCTTATGGCAGTGATGACTGCCGCTGTTATCATCCTGCTCGGCGCAGCCCTTTTCTTTGCGGATACGGCCTTGCGGGAAAGAAAGCTGAACAACCGCATCTCACAACAGAGTTTCTTGCTAAACAGCATCAACAGTTCGGTAGAAAACGGCATCATTCTCCTGGAGCAAAACGGCACGATCGTGTATAAAAACAATTATTTTCCAGGAGATGATGAGTGGACCCGCATGCCGCTGAATGCTATTCTGCCTGAGCAGGCTGCCGCAACTGTCGTAGACAAGACCAGAGACGTCATCAAAAGTGGCAAGACTGCCACTATAGAAACCTCTATTGAAGAAAACGGCGAGAAACGGCTTTACCGTGTTTCTCTTTTCCCCTACTCCCCCGAGCGTAGCAGCAAGGCCAAAGCTCTTGCCGTCGCCCAGTTCACAGATATCACGCTGTTCAGAAAACGTGCTATTGAGCAAAAGCAGCGAGTTAATAATCTTCTTGATGTTTTTGCATGTGCCATGGAAAGCGTGGACAAGGGCTTCCGGGGGCATACGCATAAAATGCTGTCTGTTATAGCGCTTATCCGCGACGAGCTGGGACTCTCGGCAGACGAAGTTCAGACACTGGACATAGCAGCGCGCCTTCAGGGCATCAGCAAACTGTTCATCCCCCATGAACTTCTGGTCAAGCAAGGCAGGCTGACTGAGGAAGAACGCTCCCGCATCAGTCAGGCGCAAAACATGGCCAGCCATATGATACAGAACTTTGATTTCCGCCTTCCTGTTTCTGCTACGCTCGCTCAAAGCAGTGAACGCATGGATGGAACGGGAAGACCTGGCGGACTCAAAGGTGACGCCATTATCAAAACAGCCAGAGTCCTGGCCGTTGTCAATTCTTTCTGTGCCATGACTAGCCCGCGGTCATACAGAGCTGCCCTCCCCGCATCAGAAGCCCTTCAGCAGCTGTCAGCTGACCAGGGATATGATCAATCCGTTGTCGACAGCCTGGCACATGCTGGTCATGATGCCCTTGAAAAACTTTCTGGGAGTGAACAGCCCCAGTAACAGCGGCAGTAAAAGATGAAAAAGCTGGTTCTGACCCTTATGTGCCTGAGTATTCCGCTGTCCGCTGCGGCGGCCCCATGCGGCATACTCCTGAACGAGGCCACTGTTCCGCCAGGAACACATGTCTGCGGCATATTGCAACGGGCTTCGACCTTTGCGGACAGGCCTGGGGTACATCCTGCCGTTCTTACTGGAAAAGACGTCCGCATAAAAGGCGTTCAGTGGGAAGGCGGAGACGCCCTGTGCAGCAAAGATTTGCATACGCATGACTTTCTGCTCGGCGGCGACGGGCTGAAGGAGCTATACGCCAATTCGCCCGCAAATACCGGAAGCACGTCAGCCGCGGCGGCTCAGTTGATTAATAGTCCTTCATGGCGATTTGTCATGCTCCTGAAATCATGCCGGAAAACGTAAGAGACAAACAGGATTACAGACAGAATTCTTAGCATCGGTCTTAAAAAGGACATCGGAGCAAATATCATGGAAAAAAACACCAGCAGAAAAGATCTCTCGGCCCGCGTAGAGGAACTGCGCCGCCAGTATGGCAGCGAACTTGTCATCCTGGCGCATCATTACCAGAGCGACGGCATTGTCCAGCATGTGGATTTTTCTGGAGATTCTTTGGAACTTGCAAGGCGCATACCTGAAATAAGCGCCCGGCACATCGTTTTTTGCGGCGTTTTTTTCATGGCTGAATCAGCCTGCCTGCTTGCACGGCAGGGGCAAAAAGTCTATCTGCCCGATCACAGCGCAGGCTGCCGGATGGCAAACATGGCCAGGGCAAAAGACGTGGAGCGCATACTCTCTTTTCTTGCTGATGCCGGCAGAAAAACTGTGCCCCTGGCTTATGTTAATTCTTCATTAGCAGTAAAGGCTGTTGTAGGAAAATTCGGCGGAGCCGTGTGCACATCGTCCAATGCCGTCTCCATGATGGAATGGGCTATGCAGCGTGCTGACACGGTGCTTTTTCTGCCTGACCAGAATCTTGGTCAGAACACGGCAAAGCGCCTCGGGCTTTCTGAAAAGCAGCAATTTGTCATAGATATCGCCGGGACAACTCTTGACTGCCCTCAGTCACGCGACGCACGGCTTCTGCTCTGGCCAGGTTTTTGCCCGACACACGCCGTCAACATGCTGCCCTCCCATGTTGAAAACATCCGCAAAAAACATCCTGGTTGCCGCATTCTGGTCCATCCTGAATGCACCCCTGATGTTGTTGATATGGTTGATGGAGCAGGCTCTACAGCTTTTCTCATTAAAGAAGCCGAAAAAGCAGCTCAGGACGGAAAAGAAAAAAAGCTTTGCATCGGCACGGAATATCACCTGGTAAATCGTCTCGCCAAACGCTTTTCCGGGACTCTTGATGTGCTGCCCCTGGTAAAGGCAACCTGTCCCAATATGGAAAAAGTTACCCTGCCAAAACTTCTTGACACACTTGAAGGGATTGCCGACGGTAAAAACATCGTTACTGTGGAAGAAAATCTGAAGGCTCCGGCCAGAGAAACCCTGGTGCGCATGCTGGATCATTGCCGTCAAGCTAAGCGGCCCCGTCCATGACATTCAACACGCTGCCCATCGGTCGCATGCCTGTCCCTGCCTCATAACCCAAGGACAACAAGCCTATAGGACAAGGATGCCGTCATGATACTTGATTTTGCCTGCTCCGACACAAAAAAATTCTTTATTTCAGGTCATTCTGAACGTTTTCACAGCATAGAAGGCCTTGCTTTGCGCAAACTTGACCTTCTTCAGTGCGCATGCTCTCCCCGGGATCTGCAGAACAAAGCTTCTTCACAAGCCTTAGACGGAGCCGCAGGCTCCATCAGCGTTGGAGAAGGATGGCATATATTTTTCTCCTGGGCAGGAAACAGCGTACGCGGAGTTCGCCTTGCCCAGAAACAATTGCAAATAAAAACGCCAGCCTCCCTGCCTGCAGAAAATGCTGTCCGCATCGTTTCTCATCCCGGTGCAATTCTTCGCGAAGAATTCATGATTCCACTGGGACTCTCTTCCAATCAGGTATCCATTGCCATATCCGTTCCGGTGTCACGCATGCTCGATATAGTAAATGAACGGCGCGGGATTTCATCAGATACAGCCTCAAGGCTCTCTCGTTACCTTGGCATCTCTGCACGGCTGTGGACCTCGCTTCAGTCAGAATATGAGCTTTCTGTAATACGGCAGGACAAGCGGGACCTTTTGGACAAGATCAAGGCTTACGCATAGCAGAAGGCCATCCTGCATAATTTTCGCGCTGCGCAAACACAGGCAGTTCCTGTTGTTGCATCTGCTTGTATTTTTTTACGTTATTTTTTATATTCCCACCGTTCCGGTTGGAAATAGCCTTGCCTTTTTCACGGAACGTTACGTCATATACCGATGCGTTTGCTCCTGCCCTTTCTGGCAGGAAGGGAAACCAGTGCGAATCTGGTACGGACCCGCCGCCGTGAGCAGGGGACGGCATCCGCATAACGTCACTGTCTTTTTCAGATGGGAAGACGCGGTTGTCGGTTGATCCTGAAGTCGGAAGACCGGCTTGCGCATGTTTCGGGCAGAAATGACGGCAGACCAGTTCCTCACGCCGGTCTGCTTTCATGCCCATCACCTTTATTTCATTAACGGGAAACTTAATGAAAGCAACATGTTTTTCTCTCGCATTATGCCTGTGCTGTTCAGCCGTGCCGCACGCGACACTTGCTGCAGACGAAACGGAAACGGCAGCCATGAAAGAGATTGTCGTTACGGCTTCTGCACAGGGCGCTGAGGCAAAAAGGCTGCCTGCACAGGTACAGATCGTGACACGGCAGGAACTGGAACAATCCGGCATACGCAGTGTCGAAGAAGCTTTGGTGCGCTACTCGCCAGGCAGCGGTGCCTCACAGCCAGGAGCAATGTCCAATGTTGGGTTGAGGGGCATGCGCTCCGGAGCAAGCGCCAGCAGCGTCATGGGGGACCGCGTCGTCCTGCTTATCGACGGCATGAGGGCGTCAACCGGAAATCCTGCGGTCATCCCCTTTGCCATTGTCGACCACATCGAAATCGTCCGCGGGCCGTCTTCCATACTCTACGGCAGCTCGGCCATGGGCGGTGCAGTCAACGTTATTACAAAACGCGGCAAAGACAAATTTCATGGTGAAGCAGGCGCCTCATGGGGCCGTTTTGATACGGCAAAAGCCAATGCAGCGCTTTCAGGCTCAGTCAGCGAAAAATGGGGAATCGCTCTTGGCGGCAGCTGGGGCAAAAGCCATGACTACAAAACAGGCAGCAGCTACCGATACGACAATACGGCATCGTCAAACGCAGATCTCGGTGCGACAGCAACCTACGACAGCGGGCAGACAAACCTGCATCTGACAGGCGTGCACCGGTCTGTGTACGATACGGGAAGTCCGGGCTCTCTCACCTGGCTGACACCCAGCGACAGAGTAGCCCTGCATTACAGCCGCTTATCGGCGCAAATGCAGACCCGCACTGATGCAGGCCACAACCTTAGCGCATCGTTCTGGGGAGAAGAAAACCGCTATAAGACCAGCTTCAGCGATGACTATATGGGCAGCGGAAATTCCCGCTATACGACTGGCGCTGTCGGCACCCGCCTTGTGGGTGGATATTCACTTGGCGACCTGGGCAGGATTTCCATGGGGATAGATTATCTTCATTCCCGGGAAAAAGCTCACGGCACCAGCGTAAACCAGCCGGACGCTCTCAATGATCTTTTTGGCGTATTTGCAGAATACCGCTGGGAAGGGGAAAAACTTTCTTCTGTCTCCGGCGTGCGGTACGATAATTACCACGGCAGCCTGCGCAGCAACAAAGGCGTGAACATGCCGCACCGTTCAAAAAGTTACGACCATGTCAGCTGGAGCACAGGGGCGACCTACTGGATCACGGACTGGCTGGGAGCCAAAGGCTCCATAGGCACGGCCTTTGTTTCTCCGTCTGCAGTTAATCTGGCCGGTAATTACTCAAGCGGCTGGGGAACCTATGTCGGCAATCCTGATCTTGATGCAGAAACCAGCCTCACCGGGCAGGCAGGACTTGAACTTGACTGGAATGGTGTGCATGCTGAGGTCATGTATTTTCAGACCCGCTACAAAAACCGTATCAGCACCGCATATGATCTTGCCCGGTACGCATACACATGGATAAATGTTCCTTCGCAGCGTCTTGGGGGCCTGGACATCACGGCGGAATGGCGCGGCACATTCGGTGATTTCACGGTGTCCCCCTACATGCGTTCCGAAATCTTTACCAAACGGCATAATCCCGACAACAGCACGGTCAGCTATGTGCCACACCACAGTACGACTGCCGGCCTCGGCCTTGGCTGGAAAAAGCTGTGGCTGGACGTAAATGCGAGATTTACCGGTTCTCAATGGCAAACCAATCCTTATTCCTATGCCCTAGAAAAAATGGGCGGCTTTACGGTAGTTAACGCAAAACTTACCATACATGCCACCAAAAACCTTGATCTGTACTGCGGCGTAAACAACCTTACAGACAGGGACTATGCCTTCACATGGGGTTACCCCATGCCAGGACGAGCCTTGTTCGGCGGCTTCACCATCCGTTATTAACCCGCTTCTGCCATGAACGTTCTGCCATGCCTGCTTCTTGCTTTGCTTTGCTATGCTGTGCCCCTGCAAGGAACAGCATGGGCAGAACGTCATGCGCAGGACAACGCCTTTCCTCAACGCATCATTTCTCTTGCGCCAAGCGTGACAGAACTTCTTTTCGCGCTGGATTGCGGATCGCGAGTGGCAGGCCGCAGCACCAACAGCACGACGCCTCATGAAGCCAGGGACATTCCTGACGTAGGCCCCTACAACCGCCCTTCAGCAGAAAAAATCCTTGCCTTGCATCCTGATCTGTGCA
Source organism: Mailhella sp. (assembly GCA_017940105.1). Taxonomy (GTDB): domain Bacteria; phylum Desulfobacterota; class Desulfovibrionia; order Desulfovibrionales; family Desulfovibrionaceae; genus Mailhella. Next base: position 14,593 of record JAGAZG010000194.1, read on the forward strand.
TCGCCCTCCGTGACGGCACGCCGGCAACGGTCATCCGGCAGCTGCGCCGAGCAGGATCGCCAGTGCTTGTCCTGGACATAGAATCCTTTGAATCTCTGGGCAAGGCAGTCATAACGCTTGGCAAGGCGCTCGGACAAAACGAAAAAGCCAGCCTGGCGGCGGCGCAACTCAAGCAAAGGCTTCATGCCGCACGTCAACGGCTTGGCAAATATGAAGACAGGCCTACCGTGCTTTTTCAGCTTCAGGCGGCACCGCTTATTGCCGCCGGGCTTTGCTCGTTCGCCGGACGACTGATTGAAAATGCAGGCGGGATCAACGCCGTGCGGCATTCACCATCATCCTATCCTGTTCTGGGCATGGAAGACGCTCTCCTGCTGGATCCTGATGTCATAATCATCGCTGGCATGGGAAATGCGGAAGAAGACGCTGCGTCTGCCAGGCGATGGAAACGATGGAAGCACATTGCCGCCGTCAGGTCAGGACGCGTGCATATCGTCGACTCCGATATTTTTACGCGGCCGTCGCTGCGGGCCGTCGATGCCCTTGAAACCCTCATATCACTTCTGCATCCTGACAAAAACTAGGATTCCTGCATGAAAAAGCATGCCCTGTTCTGGATTCTTGGAGCTTCTGCCCTGGTAGCGGTCTGCTTTGCAGGACTGTGTCTTGGATCAGGAGGGATCAGCATTGCTATAAAAGCCCTGGCTGGCAGCGACGTGACGAGTTCAGCAATCTTTTTTGAAATTCGTCTGCCCCGCGTACTTATGGCAGGCAGCGCCGGATGCGTGCTCGCCTCGTCCGGACTGATATTTCAGACGGTGCTGCGCAACCCTCTTTCAGAACCTTACATTCTTGGCATTTCAGGAGGGGCGGCCATTGGGGTCATATGCGCGCGCCTTTTTAACCTGCCTCCCCTTTTTGAAGGAATTGCCGCATTTGCAGGAGGATTATCCACCCTTGGCACAGTACTCGCCGTCGGAATACGCAGAGGCAGCGCCGGACTTCTCCTTTCTGGAGTTATGGTCAATTCGTTTTGCGGGGCCGTGATCCTTTTTGCCGTATCCTTGCTGCAAATGCGTGATTTGACCTCCGTCATGTTCTGGTTTTTAGGAGATCTCGGATCTGCCGACTTAGCCGCGTCCCTGATCTGGACCACGCTTCTCATCTCCGGGTGCTGCCTCATATCACGCTTCTGGCATGCGCTGGACCTGCTTCTTCTGGGTGAAGATGCTGCTCAGAGCCTGGGGCTTTCTTCACGAAAGGCGGCCGCGGGATTTCTGGCATGCTCTTCACTGCTGACAAGCGCCTGCGTATGCGCAGCAGGTCCCATAGGCTTTGTGGGGCTTCTTGTCCCCCATTTTTTACGGCTTGCTTTTGGCAGCGGCCATCGATTTCTCTTTCCTGCCTGCATGCTTTGCGGGGCTGTGTTTTTGATAGCATGCGATGCCTTCGTCAGGCTCCTTCCCTTTGAAGGCGAAATGCCCATCGGGGTTGCCACTGCACTGATAGGAGCACCGGCGTTCATTTTTCTGCTGATGAAATCTACAGGACAGAACTGATGACATGCTGCCCGTCTTGCTGTTCACGCCTCACAGCATCATAATTGATTTTTTTTATTAATTTTATGTTAAAAACTTGCCATTTCTTCATGTTTAGGTTAAAAACTATTTGTTTTATTAAGCAATTCCTAGTTCTTTAGACATTGTCATGTTCATTATCGCCCGGTGCGAACCTATGCTTTGCGCTTGGTGATGTGCCTGTTCGAGTTTTCTTCCCCCTTTTCTCGAACAGTCTGGTGAAACGCTGCCTTTCATTTTCTGCGTTTCACTTTTCCTGCCAGTCCGAGTTTTTCTTCCCCCTTTCTCGGACTGGAAGTCCGCCAGTTCAGGAATTCCCCCTCTTGAACTGGACACCAGCCGGAGCAGTTTCCTCCCCCCTTTGCTGCTCCGGCTCCCTTTTTAATCAACATATTCTGCCCTCTCAATCAACAGACTGTCAGTGCACCGTACCGTCATAGAAGACCAGGCCGGGCATTCATCCCTTTCCGCCTGATGCTTGGGAGAGAAATGATCCCTCTCAAACCAGCAGCATAGGATACCCCGGCTTTCTGACCTGGGTACGGACGCACCGCATCGCCTGAAGGCCAGGGTATTGAACAGGGCGGGAATACCAGTAAATGCAAAAGGGGAGGGAAAAATCCCTCCCCAAAGCATTCGCGGTCTGCCTTACTGCGGATCAGAACTCGTAAGTAAGCTGCAGCGCCACCTGCCATCCGTTGTCATACTTGGTGCTGCGCGCGTTGAAAGCGCCATCGTTATGCGTCTTGAAATTCTCAATGACGTACGCAACCTCAAGGTAAGCGCTCAGGTTTTTGTAAATCTCGTAGGTGGTGCTGAAGTCGAACTCAACAATGGAGTCCTTGTGGGTCATGTATTTCCATGGATCAAGACCAAATCCGGCATTGTCATTGGCGTTGGTACCGGAAGCGTAGACCACGGCGATAGTGTGGGAGAGATCTTCGAGGAAGGAAATATCCGACATGGCAAGGCGCACGCCCCAGGTGCCAAGTCCGGTGTGGTTATCCATCAGCCAGTTGTCTTCCAGGCCTGAGCCGTTGAAGAAGCCATACGACCCGCCGAAACGACCGCAGAGGGTGGGCATGTTTTCCTGATAGGGGTAAGCAACGTTCTTGTCATCGCCGGAACCATACCAGGCTGCCAGCTCTGGCGTGCCAAAATCAGTCTTATAGGAAATTGCGCCGTCAAACCAGTAGCCGTGCTGGCTGGGAAGACCGGTCGAACTGCTGAAATCACGGTCACCGTAAACGAAGTCGGCCTTTACCGTCAGGGGATCAAACAGCGACATTTCGCCATTGATGCCAGCCCAGTAGGTCTGGTTTCTGTACTTTTCTCCAGGAGTGTTTTCGCCGCCGGGAGTCAATGCGTTGCTCGTATCGTTGCCGTTTTGCATAGTTCCGGTATCCTGCGCTGCAAAAGCGACATACGGCTGGAACGAGAATCCTTCAAACTTCAGCTCGGCAAGCAAGGCAAAAACATCGGCGGTCTGCGCCTTTGACGTTATCCAGCTGTGCCTGCGGTCATAACGGGTCCAGAAGCCGGAAACGGCGAAATTGTCGTTAATATCGGCGCTGACAGCAATGCCGTCAGAGGGATCAGAACTCCAGATGGCAGGGTTTTTGCCCAACGCCACGGCAGGAAGCTCTACTTCCTGGCGACCCATGCGGATCTGCACGGGCGTTCCCGGAACTTTCCAGTCAATGTAGGCGAGCTTTACATACGCATTTGGGTATCCGCCGGGGGAGTTCTTTCCTTCACCGCTTTCAACATCGTCAGTGTCAAGACCCCATTCCCACTTGCTCCACAACTTGAAGTAGCCGGAAAGGTTTTCAGAAGCGGTAAACGTCATGCCCACTTCAACAAACTGGGTTGCGGCGTCCATCTTTCCGCTGGGCTCATTACCGTCCTGCAAGGCGCGCGCCTGCGTGAACTGGAAGTTATACACACCGTCCATCTGAACATCGATGGCTGAAGCTTTGGAATTTGCAGCGCAGATCATGCCTGCGGCCAGCATAAGAGTTAAAATCTTTTTCATGGGTTGCTCCTTTGAAAATAAATTTCATTTGCATTTGTGACCCAACTGTGCCTGCTTGTCAAGCAAATTGTATAAAAATTTTTATTTTCAGTAGATTTTCTCTCCAGAAATTTAAAAATTTTTCCGTCTCTGCCTGAATACACCGGTCTGCAGGCAAGACGCATCTTGCAACAAAAGGGGCATGTATTATACCATGCTGCCATGCTGACTGATGGAATCCTGTTTTTTGAAGGGCGTGATCTCTTCGTCCGCGCCGGTAAAACTACGCTTCTCGAGGGCGTATCCTTCACGCTTAAACGGGGCGGCATCCTCATGCTTGCTGGCCGCAACGGATCAGGCAAAACCACGCTCCTGCGCGGGCTTGCAGGTCTTTCCGGCAATGTCAGCGGGAATTTTTTTTTCAGGACCGATGCCTCGATAACAAACATCTTTACCCTTTCCACCAGGGAAAAGGCCCGGCTGTTTGCTTTTATGCCGCAGCATGCGCCTGACCATGTCCCGCTGACTGTCTGTGAAACCGTTGCCATGGGCAGGGCTCCCTGGCAAGGGTTCTTTGGCGGAGCCATGCCCGAGGATGACGGCATCTGCCGCCAGGCCATGATTAAAACAGGAATTTACCACTTGAAAAGCGCCTCATGGCCCTCATTGAGCGGTGGTGAACGCCAGAGAGCTGTCCTTGCCCGCGTGCTGAGCCAGCAAACACCGCTGATTTTGCTGGACGAACCAACATCAGCCCTTGATTATCAGCATCAGCAGATTGTTATGGACGCATTGCGCGGCGAATGCAAACGAGGCGTGAGCATCATTATGGCAACGCACGATCTCAACCTTGCCGCGCTGTATGCCGACTCTGTCATGCTCCTAGACGAAGGCAGAAGCGTTGCCTGCGGTTCTCCGGCAGAGGTTTTTACGCCAGAGCTTCTAGAACAGGCGTATCATTGCCGCCTAATTGTGGATAGGCACCCATGTCTCAAGGTCCCGCGCATTTCCCTGGCTGCGTGCAATGCATAAGCCTGGCGGCATCACTGGCAATCCATGCGCTTGCCGCTGTCATGCTTATCCAGCCTTTTGTCCAGGCGCCGTCTTCAGCAGGCGGCGATATTAAAATCATGCTGCATTCTCCAGCAGATCGCCCTGGAGTGTCCAAAACGGGAGATGCACAGGATTCTCCCCTGCCGTTGCGCCAGGAAACCGCCCAGGAACTATCATCTGACCAAAGCACCATTTTTTCCCGTCAGGATTCCGAAAAGCCTGCACCGCCTGATGAATCGTCTGTTGCAGCCAGGCATAAATCGCCAGTAAAACGCGCTCGCCATAAAACGCACGCGCAACCGGATCCATCCAGTCGCCATCCGCAGGCAAGCGCTGAACAAAAAGAAGCGCGCCCTTCATCAGATCTCTCCATGGCAGATGGGCAGGCGCATGGACCTGTCGGTTCAGCAGGTTCTGCACACGGCAATATTCCTACGGCATCGTTCGGAGGAAAGGCCGGACCGGATTTTATCCGCTTTGCAGCCCCGGCATATCCGGCAAGGGCCCGCCGCATGGGCATATCAGGCGTTGTGCTTCTCGAACTGCACCTGGATGAATCCGGGCGCCTGCTCAACGTTCGAGTCCTGCAAAGTCCCAGCAGCATGCTGTCTGAGGCGGCACTCACCGCCGTACGGAAATCCTCTTTCCGTCCGTACATGGAACGAGGTCGTCCTTCTTCCTGCAAAACATCGCTGCCTGTCCGATTCATGCTTGAGTAGCAAAGACCTCTTCGGCATAGCGCACTGTTTCCATGGCGTCCTTGCAATAACGGTCGGCATGGATCATATCGGCGTATTCCTGCGTAAGCACGGCTCCGCCCACGACAACTTTTGCCGCAGAACCCGATTCGCGGAGCAGGCGTATGGTCTCCTCCATGGCCGGGACAGTAGTTGTCATCAGAGCGCTCAGTCCCACCAGACGGATATTATTTTCCAGGGCGCAGTCCCGTATTTTTTCGGGCGGAACATCCTTGCCGAGATCTAAAACGCGAAATCCGTAATTGCTCAGCAGCACCTTGACGATATTTTTGCCAATGTCGTGGATGTCTCCCTTGACCGTGGCAAGGATGACCGTGCCTTTTTCATCCTGCCCTGTCGAAGAAAGGGCAGACTTTACCGACTCAAAAGCCATTTTTGCCGCTTCGGCACTCATCAGCAGCTGCGGCAGAAACACCTTTTTTTCTTCAAACCCCTTTCCCACGATATCCAGTGCTGGTATAATCTGGCCGTTGACTACGTCAAGGGGATTCCGCTCTTTCACGAGGGCGGCGGCAAGTGCTCCGGCCTTTTCTTTAAGGCCTTTGATGATGGCATGTGTCAAAGGATCGTCAGGACCTTGCCCGGCTGCATTCTCCGCTGCAGACTGAGCCGGCACAGCCACGGAGGCCGCAGGTGAAGGGGCTGGCAGGCTGCCTGCGTATTCTATGTAGCCGGAACAATTTTCATCCAGCCCTTTAAGAACGCGATAGGCATGAACAATTTTCTGCATTTCTGCAGAAAAAGGATTCATGATTGCACAGTCGAGCCCGTTTTGCAGCGCAATGGCAAAAAATGTCGATGTGACAAGGTCCCGTGCAGGCAGACCAAAAGATATGTTTGAAACGCCCAGGCTTGTATGAACACCAAGCCTTGATTCAATAAGGCGTATGCTCTCAAGAGTAACCATTGCGCTTAGCGGGTCGGATGAGACGGCCATGGCAAGGGGATCCACCACTATGTCGCGCCTGGAAATGCCGCATTTTTCAGCCTCTGCTATAATGCCGGCGGCGATGGACAGCCGTCCATCGGCCGTTTCCGGTATGCCCTGCGGTCCTATGGTCAGCGCAATAAGCACGCCTCCATATTTTTTCACCAGGGGAAACATCGAAGCCATGCTCTCAGGCTTTCCGTTGACAGAATTGACCATGGGCTTGCCGTTATAAGCCCGCATGGCCTTCTCCATGGCTTCCGGATTAACGGTATCCAGCTGCAGGGGAAGATCCGTCACAGCCTGAAGCTCGCGAACCACGTTTTCCATCATGGCAGGCTCATCAATCTCCGGCAGGCCTACATTCACATCCAGCACATGGGCGCCTGCATCCTGCTGCGAAACAGCTTCGCCCAGTATGTAATCTATATCGCCTTCCCGCAGAGCCTGCTTAAAACGCTTTTTCCCCGTCGGATTGATGCGCTCGCCGATAAGCACCGGCTCTCCCCCGACTTTTACGGCATGCGTATAAGAAGAAACTACCGTATTCCCTTTTTTAACCGGAGCGCAGAATGGCAAATGAGAAGTCTTTTCCACAAGCAAGCGCATGTAGTCAGGCGTAGTGCCGCAACAACCGCCAACGATGGTCGCGCCGGCAAGCACTACTTCCGTCATGGTCTCGGCAAAGTGCGAAGCTCCCACGCTGAATACCGTTTTTCCTCGTTCCGTCTTCGGAAGGCCGGCATTGGGATTGACTATGACAGGTATGCTGGATTCTGCAACCAGCCGGGGGACGATGTTTTTCATCTGGTCCGGTCCAAGCGAACAATTCATTCCAAGCGCATCGACGCCAAGCCCCTCGAGAAGAGCAACCATGGCAGCAGGGTCGGCGCCTGTCATCAGCTTTGCGCGTTCATCATACACGGTAGTGACAAAAACAGGCAGATCGCTGTTCTCTTTGGCGGCAAGCACGGCTGCTTTGACTTCATAGGAGTCGTTCATGGTTTCTATCAATATGAGATCAGGATCACACGCGGCGGCAATTTTAACGCTTTCAGAAAAAATATGAACCGCTTCTTCAAATGCCAGATCACCAAGTGGTTGAAGAAGTTTGCCGGTGGGGCCGATGTCAAAGGCCACATATCTGTCACCGGAATACCCTTTCATGGCTCTCCTGACATTTTCAATGCCGGCAGGTATGATCTTTTTAAGATCATCAATGCCGTACTTGACAAGGTTGGCTCCAAATGTATTCGTCGTTATAATATTGCAGCCGGCTTCCAGGTAGCGGCTGTGTATGCCGACGATGTCGCTCTGGCGCTCCACTCCCCATCGTTCAGGCAGTTCGCCGGGCTTCAGCCCCCTGGCCTGCAAAAGGGTGCCCATTCCGCCATCGCAGTACGTGATGGACGAATATATCTTTTCAATTACGTTCATAGCTGTATCTCCCGGTAGATGCAGTGTTCCCTGCTGCAGTCCATACACTTCCCCCCGCAGGTCCGGGAAGAAGCGCCTACGCCAATGACCGCCGTCACTGATTTGGAAGGCGTCATCAGCAGAGTATCCGACAGGGATATTCCGGCATTGCGCGGCATATCAAGGAATCGTGCAAAATCACGCTGATGCTCAAGAGCAAAATCTCCGTATCCTGGGCTGAAACGACT
>JAGAZG010000195.1 GCA_017940105.1 Mailhella sp.
CCCTGGAGGAATAATGGCGGGCAGCCCTTACATCCTCCTTCCCTGGAGCAATGATTTCCAGCGAGGCATGCAGCAGGCGGTATGGAAGCTGACAGGCGGACATCCAGGAAACGCTGTACTGGTCTTCCCCAACAAACGCCCGCGGCGATACATGTTGGACATGTATCGCCGCGACGCTGCTCAAGTTCCGCGCCTGATGCCAGTTATTCTTGACAGAAGGACCTTCACCTGGCTCTGCCTGGAAAGCTGGACAAACGGCGTCCCCGATCCAGCCTGCCTGCTTGACAGAGTCGCCATGCTTAAAGACTGCGTGCTTAAGGCAGCACAGGAAAAAACCTCAGGCAGCGCCCTTTGCAGACTGGCAGGAGAAATCGAGGCAAAGGGAATGGCGTCTTTCTATCCCTGGGGCATACGTCTGGCAAGGCTTCTTGACGAATGTGATTCACATATTCTCGATGCTGCCGGACTGACCTATGCTGATGACGAAAATATTTCCCAATACGCATCGATTCTCCTAGAAAATCTTGGGGCTATACGCCGCCTGTATCATGCCCGCATGTCAGAAAAAAACATGAGTTCTTCCGGACTGGAAGCTCGACTTGCAGCTCAAGCCTCCCAAAAAAGCCCCGAAATGCCGCAGAGACTGCGGGGAAAGATGCTCCTCATTGCCGGATTTGTTCGCCCCAACGGCGCAGAAAATACGCTTTTCCGCTATTTTTGGGAACATGGAGCGCATATCTGCCTTCATACCGACCCTCTTGTTCCAAGTCCCAACGCGCATTGGAGCTGCCAGGATCACAGTGCCTGGATACGCAGCTGGCATGCCGGCACCATCCTACTGGAAAAGCCCATTCCTGTTGCGCCAACACTCCGCTTTTTCGCCGGATATGACCTGCACTCGCAGCTTTCCAGCCTGCCTGAAAACCTCGAATCCTGCAATGACCGCCGCTTAAAAAAAGCGGTTGTCCTTTCCCACGATTCTCTTCTTTTGCCTGTTCTGCACTGTCTGCCCGACAGCAACATCAACATATCGCTTGGCTACCCGCTTCAGCGATCCATGCTTGCCCAGCTTATAGAACGAGTGCTTCTGTTGTGCGAAAGCTCCGACGCAAACGGGAGGCTGCACTGGAAAGAACTGCTTGGACTCGTCCGCCATCCCTGCTTGCGCATTCTCAAAGTCATCGGCGAATCCGGAGAGGACATACCTATGGCCAGCCTCTTCAGACGCATGGATTCCGCCATTCGATCGGGAGAACGCATGATTCCACGGCAAGCGCTCGAATCCGGAGGTTCGCTTCTGCTTCAGGCTGAAACAGGCATGCCTGCCGCCATCGCAACAGCGGCACGCCGCTTTCTTGAACGAGCAATGCCCGTTCTTGTTTTCAACTGGCTGGAAGCGAGAACCCTGTCTGATCTGTCCTCGTGCCTCGAAGGTCTGTGCAGCCTGCTGCTCGACTGCGGCGGAGACATATGGGAAAAATTTCCACTGGACGCCGAATGTCTGGCCCGCATCATTCAAAATGTCACGCCGTCCTTTTCATCAAGCATGATGGTTAACGAAACTCTCCCTCAGGAAACTCTTTTCACTATTCTGCGTCAGGAACTTGCAATCCAGAGGGTTCCCTTTGAGGCAGACCCTATTGAAGGACTGCAGGTGCTTGGCATGCTTGAAACCCGACTGCTTCATTTTGATGAAGTGCATCTGCTCGACATGACAGAAGATGCCCTGCCAGGAGAACCTTCAAGGGATCCTTTGCTGCCTGATAATCTCCGTCCACTTCTGGGCTTGCCTGACAGCAATAGCCGCGACAGACTTGCCGCCCATACATTTTTTCGTCTTCTGGCCGGCGTCAAAAAAGCATTCATCTACTGGCAGGAAGGCGTTCAATCCGGCCTCATGGATAAAAAAACGCGTTCCCGCTTTGTAGAAGAACTCATTTGGTCATGGGAAAAACAGCATGGCAAGATTTTAAAAAGCGGTGCGGAAAGTCCGCTTCAGGAAGCGGACTTTCCCCTGCCGGAACACGCGGATGGCACACAGACATGCCTGGACATAAAGCGTACTCCCGACATGAATGGAGCAGTAGCAGACTTCCTTGAACAAAACGGTCTTTCCTCCTCCGCCATCGACAGCTATCTTGCCTGTCCGCGGCAATTCTTTCTGCGTTATCTGTGCCGCTTCAGAGAACCGGACGCCATTCAAGAAGATGACGACCCAATCGGAGTGGGCAACCTGATACACGCCGTGCTTGAAGAATCGTTCGCTCCTTTCCTGGGCAGAGCCTTCTCCGGCAGTTCGGTCGAAGCCGGATGCGTTACCGAAATCTTTCTAAAAAAACTGCGGCAAGATACAAGCCTGCAAAATCTGCCCCTGCAAAGCCTATTCATGCTGGAAGAAGCCGGGCCAAAACGCCTCAGGACCTATCTTGAAAACATGCCCGCTTCCAACGAACTGCTCTGCCTGGAAAAAACACTGCATGCAGCCATCGAAGTTCAGGGACATACATGCATTCTCCTGGGAAAAGCTGACAGAATAGACCTGCGTGACAACGGCATCATCATACTTGATTACAAGACTGGCAAGACAAGGAGATTGCCTGATTCCGACATCTGGAAGGATGAAGGCCTTTGGAAACGCCTGGATGCATGGACCCCACAGGATGGAGATGGATTGCTTGCAGAACTTGCAGGCAAGCTAAAAAGTGTCCAGCTCCCCTTCTATATCATGCTTTTTAATCATGACCCGACATGTGCTGCCTTCAGAAAAAAAGGAAAAATTGCAAACGCAGCGCTAATTGAACTTGCAAGCGAAGGCAAAGAGTTCCGCCTGCTCAGCCCGGATATGGAATCCATCGCCATGCAGGATGTCATCCAGAGAAAAATCCCGGCATTACTGCATTTTATCCTGAGGCATATGCTTACGGCAGCAACCTTCTCCGCGGCAACTGAAGGGGCACGGCATTGCACTGTCTGTCCTTTCAAAGACAGCTGCAAGCGGATTTATCAATAGTCACACCGCCGCGCGGTAATGTCTCTTTGCAACATCATAATTTTTTGCGCGGCGGAAGCATGCCGTCTTCTTCCGCCGCGCACAACCAGGAGCATATTCCGCAACCATGGGATCTATGCGGTCTTGCCGCCGAGCCAGAATAGCGCAGAGCGGAACAAAAGGGCGGGAAATTTCGCCGGCATGTCAGGCTCACATGCCGGCACGAGGAGGAGGCCTTCAGACTTACTTTGCTGAAAGCTCTGGCGAAATATGCACGCCGGTGCTGTCGCACCTAACTCCATACAGGAAATTTTGCCGGACACCCAGACAAATATCCGGCATACGCCGTCAGGCGTTATGAGAAAACAGGCGCGCAACGCTCGGATCGCTGCGCAGCTGTTATGGGAGGCTTCTGTTTTTTTTTCGGGCCGCCCGCATTTAGGGGGTAATACGGACGACCCTCGCCGCACCAGGAGACTGAGGCTGGCAACCTCAGCACAGGAGCCGACACGGTCGGCTCCCAAATTTGATCTGAAAAAATTTTTGCCGCCTGGCGATTCCGGGACATCCGGTTCAAGCCGTCGCCAGACGGCGGAGGGGAGGTTGGCATATCGTTCTGCATCTTCTGCAATCTGGCTCTATAAAATTTTCAAGTCAACAAATACTGACATCAGGAACACGAATATTTTCCGTTCCTCGTAACTTTCTTATAATGAAATAGGATTTCATTGTCAATATCAAAAATAAGTTTTTTTTATTTTTGGCTCTGTCACAACAAATGGTTGATTTTTGACGAGAAATAGCGTATAATAATAGTA
>JAGAZG010000196.1 GCA_017940105.1 Mailhella sp.
GCGCCTATTCCTATGACTGCCGTGACGGATTTAGCGGGCGTCATCAGCAGCGATCGGTTCAGGTAAATCCCGGCCGTCCTGGGCATATCCAGGAGGCGTGAAAACTGTTCCTGGCATTCCAGGGAAAAATCGCCGTACCCTGGGCTGAACCTACTGCAATGCTCAGTGCCGCCAAGCAGTTTTTCTTCCATGTCATCGCACCAGCATTCAATGGCAGAGGAACCAAGCGCATCAATGACCGCAGCCCTGCTTGGCTGCAGCCTGTGGTAGCGAGCCACCAGCATGTCTACGCCGATTCCTACGGTAGCTGCAAAAAGCACGGCGCTATGGCATCCCTCAAGATGCCGGCGCAGCGTGACGCTTTCCACAGGGCCAAAACCCATGTCCACCGTGTAAGGAGCAGGAAAGCTCAGCGGCAGTACGAGCCATGCGCAGCGCGGCTGAAGCACTGCATAAAGCTCTTTTTCGCACGATTCCATAAGGACTTTTTCTTCATTGCCCGTCCTTTTTTTTCCATAGCCCATGTAGCGAAGGGCCTCAGTCCGGTCAATGCGGACCTCACCCGGCTCCGCACGGCGCTGCAGTACCGTATATTCTGACATATCTGCTAACGGATGATGGCGGAAAGATTGTGCATTATTCTCCTGGCCACTTCAGGCTTATTCATGGAATAAACATGCACGGCACGGATTCCGTTCGCATACAAATCAATAATTTGTTCCGTGGCGAAAGCGATTCCTGCCTGAAGCATGGCTTCGGGGTCATCGCCGTAGCGCTCCACTATCCGAACAAAACGGGCAGGCAGCACAGAACCAGAAATGGCCATGATGCGCCGGATCTGAACCGCATTAGTGACAGGCATGACACCCGCAACGAAAGGAACATTTATCCCGGCCTCGCGTACCCGGTAAAGAAAATTGTAGAGAATATTGTTGTCAAAAAACATCTGGGTGGTCAGGAACTCGCATCCGCTGTCAACCTTTGCCCTCAAATGGCGGATATCATCCAAGGAACTCGGGCTTTCGGGATGTTTTTCGGGGTAGCAGGCACCGCCTATGCAGAAATTGCCATGTCTGCGGATAACGGGGATAAGGTCGCTTGCGTGATGAAAATCAATGCAGGAAGCATCCAGTCCATCAGGAATATCCCCGCGCAGGGCAAGCACATTTTCTATGCCCCTCGCTTCAAGTCCGTCAAGCACGCTTGCCACTTTTTCTTTGGAAGAGCTAACGCAGGTGACATGTGCCAGCGCGGGAACGCCATATGTTTTCTGGATATGTTCGGCAATATCAGCAGTAAAAGCAGAAGTCCCTCCCCCAGCCCCATAGGTAACGCTCATAAAATCAGGCATGAGCTCGGCAATTTCTTCTGTAGCCCGGCGCACATCCTCAAACGATTGCGTTGTCTTCGGGGGAAAAACCTCAAAGGATAACGTTGGCTTTTCATCTCGAATCAGGTCTATGATCTTCATGTGTTCAACCTATGGTCGATAATAAAAATGGAATGAATAGCCGCCAGGCCGATGGCAAGGCGGCTCCGCTTCCATGACGATACAGCTGCGCAGGACAAATGTCTACTTGCGGGGTAGGGTATAAAACACCCCATCCCGCGAGCAAAAGCATAACGCTTCTGGGCCCATCACGCCAGTTTTTTATCGTTATTTCCGCTCTGGTTTACGACCTCGGCCTTCTGGCTGATACGGAAACATACCGGCATGAATGCCTGGTATTCGCGCGACTGGTTTGGGAGGATGGCATTACCCTTTCAAACATCATGTGCACAGGCATGAATGACCTGTGCAGGCATTCTAGAGCATTTTCAAAAATGCTCGAGACAGTTTTGCCGGAGGCAA
>JAGAZG010000197.1 GCA_017940105.1 Mailhella sp.
CACTGCTGAAGAAGCTGGTTTGAAAAATGGGCTGCAGAAGGTACGCATGATCATGGTGCCCAAAGAGACGCCTGACAATATCGTTGCACGACTGGAAGAAGCCTGCCGCAAAGCCATGGACGATCCTGAATTTAAAAAATTCTACGAATCTAACGACATGGTGAGGGATTTTAAAGACGCAAAAGCTGCTGACATGGAAAAGGAAGAAATCATTGCCGTGATGACAAAAGCTCTTAGCGACCTTGGAATTCTGAAGCGGTAGTCTCTATAAATGCCCGCCAGAAAGAGCTGCGTCCCCCCCCAGCTTTTTTCTGGCGGCAGAAAAAAAGGAGAAAAAAATGAAAGCCGTTTCTGCCGGCGGGAATTTTGCTTCTGGAATTTTGGCGCTTGCCATAGCCGCTGTGTACAAGTTTACATCCATTGATTACGCAGCCAGCGGTGCTGTTATGAAAACAGAATCATCCGGAGCGTATACCGATCTGCTCGCCTGGTCCATGGCCTTCTGCGGTGCAATATGCATTCTCAGGGCGTTGCTGGGCCTGAAGAAAAACAACGGTGCGCATCACGGCGAGACGAAAAGAATCCTTACGAAAAAAATACTCCTGTCTGTTGTTTCGCTCGCTGTATATGTCATAATCATGCCGTGGCTGGGCTTCATCTTCAGCTCATGTTTTGAGGGGATCGCTTTGCTCTATATTTTGGGCGAGAGAAATCCCATTAAGCTCATCGCCATACCCTGCTGCTGGGTCGCGGCGATTTATGTTCTCTTCGACAGGTTTCTTATGATTCCCCTCCCGTTGCCATTCTTTTTGTGATGATCTCATGGGAGCAAAGCAATGCTGACTGGCTTTTTGTCTGACATAGCAGGAACGTTCTCCTTATGGAATCTGGCCGCGCTTATCCTGGGCACGGCCTGGGGTATTTTTGCAGGAGCGCTTCCCGGAGTAACGGGATCCATCGGCGTCGCACTTCTCCTGCCCCTTACGTTTGGGATGCAGCCGGAATCGGCCATTATCCTTCTGTGCGCCTCGTATTGCGGTTCCATGTTCGGTGGAAGCATTTCCACCATCCTGATGGGCGCCCCAGGAACCGCTTCTGCAGCGGCGACGCTCCTGGACGGACGGGAGCTGGCCAAGCAGAAAAAGGCAGGCCTGGGGGTTGGCGTGGCCTTAGTCGCCAGCACCTTCGGTGGAATCATAGGAGCTGTCATTCTCATTTGTTTCTGCACGCCACTTTCACGGCTGGCGCTTTTGTTCGGCCCCCCGGAATATTTTACGCTCGGACTGTTTGGCCTGACAATTATTTCTTCACTTTCCAAAAATACCGTCAAGGGGTTCATTGCCGGCATTTTCGGAATGATGCTTGCAACCGTCGGACTGGATCGCTTTACCGGTTTGCCTCGCTACACATTTGGCATTCCGGATCTTCTCAGCGGGATTGAATTCCTGCCTGCGCTGATAGGGCTGTTCGCGCTGTCCGAGATGCTGCAGCAGATCAGCGATGTCAATGAGGATGCTCCTGCCGCCTTTGACAAGGTTGAAACTGCCAGGCTTCCCGGCATGGCTCTGGTGAAGCGGCTTTGGAAAAGCATCACCCTAGGAGGCGTGATAGGAACTGTCATTGGAATCATGCCCGGGGCCGGGGGCAACATCGCCTCATGGCTGGCCTACAGTCAGGCCAGAAAATATTCCCGCACGCCAGAGGAGTTTGGCAAAGGCAGCCTGGAGGGCATTGCCGCCCCGGAGGCTGCGAACAGTGCCAGCGAAGGAGGATCTCTCGTTCCAACGCTTGCCCTGGGCATACCCGGTTCCAATACGACCGCCATCCTGCTCGGCGCACTTTCCCTGCAAGGGCTGACCCCAGGCCCCACGCTCTTCGTAGAGCATCCTGAAGTCGTGTTCAGCGTATACGGAACCGTATTCATTGCCAACTTTGTCGTTTTGTTCCTGGGGTATCTTTTGATACGACCTGTCTGCAAGCTTTCTGTTGTGCCCACTCCCTACGTTGTGACCTGCGTCTGCCTGCTGGTCTGTACCGCAGCATATGCTATACAGAACAGCGTGTTCGATATTAAAATTGCCCTTGTTTTCGGGCTGGTCGGGCTTTTTATGAAGTGCTTTGGTTTTCCTGTTGCGGCAACCGTGCTCGGCATGATCCTTGGACCTATCATTGAACCTGCCCTTCAGCGATCCCTGTTGCTGTCACATGGCAGCTACACGATTTTTGTGACGCGGCCTCTGGCATGTGGAATCCTTCTTCTCACCATGTTTTCTTTCTTGTCGCCCATCGTGGCGGCTGCATACCGCAATTTCAAAAAAAATGCAGGAGGCGTCCAGTGAAACGAATCGGCGTCATCATGGGAGACGCGGCAGGGGTAGGTCCGGAAGTCGTCGCGAAAGCCCTTGCTTCAGTACTGCCGGATCTGGACACTGATGTTTTGCTGATCGGGGACAGTCGCGTTTATAATGAGGCCTTGTCGATAACAGGTGCAGATATCCATCAGGCGCTGCCACTGCATTTTCTTGATACGAAAAATCTTGATCCATCGGAGTATCAAAAGGGAATCGCATCCTTGAAGGCGACAAAGGCCTCTATAGACGATCTGCTCCTGGGGCTGAGCCTTCTTAAGGAATCTTCTTGCCATGCCATGGTTTTTGGACCGCTGGACAAAAAAAACATCCGTCTGCTTGGTTACCATTACCGCGACGAGCATGAGCTTTTCGCGGATTATCTTGGTTTTCCCGGTCAAGGAGATGCCATCAATGTTCTTGATCATGTTTGGTCAGCGCGAGTCACCAGTCATATTCCATTGAGCGAGGTTCCGGGAGCGCTTTCAAAAGAACGTGTTCTTCTCTTTATCCGGCGTTTAAACAACTATCTGCGGGCAACAGGCATCATGCAGCCCCGCATCGGTGTATCGGCATTAAACCCGCATTGCGGAGAAGGAGGGCTTTGCGGAACAGAAGAAATAAATGTCATTCAGCCTGCCGTGGCGCAAGCCCGTGCAGAGGGCATTAATGCTGTTGGTCCAGTGCCTGCGGATATCATCTGCATCAAAACGTTTCTGCAAAAAGAATTTGATGGAATCGTTAGTATGTTCCATGACCAGGTTCAGTCCGGCATAAAACTGATTTCAAACCGCTCAAGCATAACGGTAACTGGCGGCATACCTTATTCTGTATGCACGACATCCCATGGCACAGGCTACGACATAGCAGGAAAAGGCATTGCTGATGCCCGTTCCTTTGAAAATGCGCTCCGCGTTGCATCCAGAATGAGCAAATGGCAGGACTCTGCCCTGTAAAATAATTGATTGCCTAGGCAAGAGAATTTGCCAGGAGCTGCTGGCACGCTGATAGTGCTCAATAACAGTGTTGCCCTTACGGCTTGTCATTTGCAAGAAAGGTCACGGGCAGATGCGTTCGTACAGACCATTTTCTTTAAGCCAGTGCGCACGCTCAGGCTGCACTCTCTGGCATGCGGTCAAACCATCCATGTCTTTCTGATTTGCATCGGCTCCTGCGTCAAGCAGCATTTTGATTATTTCTGGAGAAGGGTTGTGTTCTGCGGCAAGCATGAGAGGTGTGCTTTCTTCTGCTTCTTCGTCCATGGGGGTGTTTACCTGCAGTCCCAGATCCAGCAGATAGCGCAGCACTGCGCTGTCAGTATTGCTTCTCGCCGCTTCGTGCAGCGCCGTGTTGCCGCCGTCATCGCAGGCGAATATGTCGGCTCCTTTTTCTTTCAGGGCGTTCAGCAGGGGCGTTGCACCGGCATGACGTGCTGCATATTGGAATGCCGTTCCTGAAACCCCCGAGCATTCATTGACATCGGCGCCGGCGTTTATAAGGCTCATGGCCACGCCTGGCGCAGTGTTCAGCAGGCATGCGGTTATAAGCGCGTTGCCGGTAAGGGAGTTCTTTGAATTAACGTCTATTCCATGAGCAAGCAGCAGCTTTACCATGCCCGGGTCAGGGTTGCAGGCTGCGGCGAGCATCAGAGCGTCGCAGCCTATGATGCCGGAGTCTTCCGGCAGGACCTGGCGCAGATTGGCGCCGGCCTTGATCATGCGTTCTGCCAGTTGCGGAGAACCTGCCGCAGCAGCCCAGAGAAACGGGGTCATTCCATTAGGCAGCGTCGTGTTGATGTCATCTGGAGGGATTGATTCGTACGACTTGCCGCAAATGATGCCGCGGGACAAAGCCATGGCTGGCTTTTCAGGTTCGCTGCCCCATTGAACATTATGCTTAAGCAGCAGGTTCAATGTTTCGCCGGCAAACAAGGGCATGCTGTTGGCAACAGCATAGTCCAGCAGGCTGCCTCCATGAGCATCACGCCAGGTCAGGCACTGCTCCCTGCGGTCGCCGGTCAGAAAATTCTGCATGTCTGTGGTATCGTTGAAGGATACCGCGTCCAGGATTTCCTGCATTTGTTCATCCTGGTCGGCTTCGGGCTCTGGAGAATCAGGCTCAATGCTCCCAAGCACATGGTAAAAATCTTCGCTTTGTCCGTGGGTGACAAACAGCAGGGCGGTGTCGCCGTGAGGTTCAAGAAAAGCCTGCTCTCCTTGCGCAGTTATGAATTCTATGTTGCCTTCCGCCTCGCGAATATCCTTGCCGCCAAGGCTTTTGGCGTACGTGCGGGCCGCAGCGCTAAAATCGTCCTGCTCCCATATAAAATCTGCTTTGCGCACACGGATGAAAGCATCTTGGGCATTAGCCTGAAAAATCAGTGTTTCGCCTGCTACAAGCACTTCCCAGTCCGGGAGCTGATCTCCCTTGATTCCGCAGAAGGAAACGTTTTTGGCAAAGGCTTTCTGCGTCGGGCATCCCATAAGAGCGGACAGCAGAAGAGCAGCCAAAATAAGGACTGATCCTTGTTTGAACGGCAAAGAGAACATATTACCCTCCAATTGTGCGCCGTGGGCACAGCGCTCTGGATGCCGGCATTATCGCCATGAAAGCGATTGTAATCAAGGCGTGCGGGATGAAATAATTTATGCACCAGTCATTCATATTCTTCTTTGGCTGTCATTCAAAGCGCTTGTCTTCCACGCATGTACCTGCTACTGTAAAAAAAGCGCTGGGCGTGCCTCACGCATGAGAACAAGGAGTGAAAAACATGAAAAACGATCTGCTTATCCATGTGAATGTCAACGACCCCGAAGTGTTTGAAATGGCTTTTGGTCAGGCGGCTCACTATAGAAAAGAAACGCTGATCAAGCACGAAAAAATTTCCGCTCAGGATTTTGCCTGGCGTGCAGGACTGGGCGCTCTTGAACAGGAAGACCGGTTCAAGGTGGTCATGGTCGTCAATGGACCTGCCGTGAAGCAGCTTGTTAAGGAGAATGCAGAGCTTCTTCAGAAAGCCCAGGAAGCCGTGTCCAATGGCCTGAAGATATTGGCTGGCAAGTATGCCGTTGAAAACGCCGGACTTGCAAGGGAACAGCTTTGGTCATTTGTTGAAATCGTGCCTTCGGCTACGCAGGAAATCGTCGAGCTGCAGAGCAAAGGCTTTGCCTACATGAAAGCATAACCTGCGTGAAAAGCCATGACGAAAAAGGCGGGGCAACCCGCCTTTTTCGTTCTAATCATTTCCGCTTGTAGCCCATGCCGACACACCAGCCGTCGGGGTCATATACGCAGCGCTCATTTAAGAATTTCAGATGCCATTCATAAACGTCTTTCATGCGGGCGTCGGCGTCAAGCATCTGGTTTTTCGTTTTCACCCAGTCAGCGTCCGGGGTAAAACCGCACAGCCATCCGGCGTATTCATGAGTGGCAAGAATCCATGCGTTGAGGGCTGTTTCTTTGGAAACGGCAAATTTTTGCGCGTCCAGGCAAAGTTCGTAATCGGCAGAGCCTTTTGTGCATTCTGAAGGAATGCCTTCACTTGCGGCAAAAGCGCAGACGGGCAGGGCAAGCATAAAAAGCAGCGGCAGCTTCATAACGCTGGTTCCTGAAAGCATGCCCGGATTGCGGCCGGGCATGCTTTTTTATGGCTATCAGTTTTGACGTACCCAGATAACGGGCTTCATTAAACCGCCTCCAGTAATAACCATGCTGTTGCCATTAAGCTGGCACTCCCAGACCAGTGTGCGGCCGGCGGCTTTGCCGCTGAGCATGTTCTGGGTCAGCTGCCCGTTGGAATACGTGTAGGTGGAGCGTTCGAGCTCACTGCCGTTAAAGTATACAATGCAGAGGTTTTCAGTAAAGACCATGACCATGTAGAAGTTGCCGCTGTTGGAAGCGCATGTCCAGCGGCCCAGGAGAGGACTCGGCTGCGCCATGGGCTGCTGCTGAGGCTGTCCCCATCCTGGTTGCTGCGGTTGCGGCTGGCCCCATCCGCCAGGCTGCTGAGGCTGCTGCCATGTTCCGCCCTGTCCGCCTTGCTGTGGCATCTGCTGCCGCAGCAGCCGTATCGATCTGCCCAGAATAAGAGTATTGCCTTGCAAGGCATAGGTATACGAAACCGATTTGCCTGTCTGCAGATGCATGTTGATCTTGTTGCCGGCAATGTTCCATGTGCCGAAGGTCTGCTGGCCATTCATGTTCAAGCCGCAGGAATTGCCGTTGAACATGAGAATGATGCTGACAGAGCCGTCAGTACCAGCCCAGGTGCCTTGCAGCGCCTGATACGGATTGATC
>JAGAZG010000198.1 GCA_017940105.1 Mailhella sp.
CGGCGTATGCCTGAGTCCTTCGGCAAACATAGCCTGTTCAAAGCCGGGCAGTCGACGGTCAAGGGCAGGCAGGAGCGCCTCTGGCGTAAGGTCGCGGGGCGAAAGACCGGTTCCCCCTGTTGTTACCACAAGCCCCCAGCCTTTAGCAGCGAGCTCTTCGACCAGACTGCGTAGTGCCTGAGGATCATCAGGCAAAAGAAATCCCTGGCTGCGCGCCGGCGAAAGCGCCGAGAGCATGTTCAAAAGGACCGGACCGCTTGTATCTTCTCGTTCTCCTGCATACCCCTTGTCAGACAACGTGACGCAGGCGACAGCCAGTCCATTGCCATTCCATTCTTCCGGCAATGGACGGGGCTGGGGCAACGGCGGATCATAAGAAAACAGCATTGGTTGGCCGTTTTTAAAAAGACCGCTTTTTCCTCCTGACTTCAACACCAGATGCACATCGCTGATGACAACGTCTTTCTGCACTGCCTTGACCATGTCATAAACAGTGGCAGCAGCCATTTGGGCGGCAATGATCGCTTCCATCTCCACACCTGTGCGCCCGCTGGAGCATGCCATTGACTCAATGATGACCGATGGAGGAACCTCACAGACTTTAAAACGCACGTCTGCATGAGTCAGCGCCAGGGGATGGCAAAGCGGAATGAACTCCCATGTGCGCTTAGCAGCCATGATGCCTGCGACCTGCGCCACCGTGAGCACATCCCCCTTGGGCAAAGCCTTTGCTTTTAAAAGCGACAGGGTCTGTTCGTTAATATTGACAACAGCACGGGCAATAGCCCTGCGCTTTGTTTCACGCTTGCCGCCCACATCCACCATTCTGGGCAGGCCCTTTTCGTCAATGTGCGAAAATTCCATGCCTATGCCCCTTGAACAGAAAGAATCTCCGGTTTTGAAAGAACCCGGAATTCGTCACCCGGCTTGACCACGCCGCCCTTTACTATGCGGCAGAACACGCCGCGCCTTGGCATGATGCAATCGCCAACCTGCTGCCGGATGGCGCAGCCCATGTGGCACTCCTTGCCGATCTGCGTCAGCACAAGTTCCACGTCTTGTCCAATGCCAAAGCGCGTGCCAACAGGGCATGTGTAAAGCTCAACGCCTTCCGTCGTGATGTTTTCTGCAAAATCGCCAGGGTGCACATCCGCACCTTTGCCTCGCATGTATTCAATATCTTCCAAAGCCAGCAGGCTAAGCTGACGGTGGCTGCCGTCGGCATGGGCGTCACCTTCCACTCCATGACCGGCAACAAGCGTTATCTGCGGCTGATTAGTCTTTTTTTCCCCTTTATGCGCGCTTGTAGAAACCGCGGCTATGCGCATGGCAACTCCCTCCGAAAATTCAGCATAACGTATCTGGGCAGCGCATAATCTTTGCATCCGCCCAGATTTAAAACATCTATACCCCCCGACGGCTTACGCCGCAAGGGTTCACGGCATTATGCTTTTTTAATCATAATCAATAAGGAGGGAATAATTCTTGATCTTACCGGCAAATCAGCGATTTTCAGGCAAAGGATACCGTCCGCAGGTGAACTTTTCGCCTTCGGGACAATAGCCGAGCCTTTCGCATTTTGCGCCTGCATGATTAAAGATTTCAGGCAAAACGCTCCGGCAATGGTTCAGCATGGCCTGTGCGGCCCCCCGTATTTCCCACTGCGCCCGAGAGCAGCAGCGTTGTTCAAAAAACTGCAGGAGAGTACGGCAGTTCATCGTGACAACTATGCTTGAAGCTGCAGCCTGCGGCAGGACAAACCGGGCGTCTTCACAGGCTTTTTTGCCTCTGCCAGCCTGTTCAAGCATATCTTTAAGATCTCGGTAGGCAGAGCCTATCTCGCTCATGCAGGCTTCAAAACGGGCACGCGCCGCAGGGTTTGCAGCAATGGCTGGCGGCATTATGTAATCAAAATCAGAAGCATCCACATAGCGCTGGCTCTGTTGAGAATAGCTGGCGATACGGTGGCGGACAAGCTGATGTGTAAGAGCGCGCGACACTCCCGAAAGCGCAAATGTAAAGCTCACATGCTCTACAGGACTTGCATGTCCGGAAGCCAGAATTTTTTCTACGAAATCCGCCTGCTTTTCACGGCTGATCTCACCAGAGAGAAGCTTTTTCCACATGTCCGCAACATCACCAGCATGGTAGCACTGGCGAAAGGCGGCGTAGATCAAAGACAGCGGCTCAGGCGTATGAGCAAGCAGCTCAACGCGGCATTTCTTTTCAGGCATGATTTTCTCCGTGTTAAAACAGGCTGCCCTGCTCACCCGCCCCTGTCATGCTCCTATTCATGTGGCGATAAGCCTTGGGCGTGGCCACCCGGCCTTGAGGCGTACGGTTCAAAAAACCGCACTGTATGAGATAAGGCTCGTAAATATCTTCGATGGTGCGCATTTCTTCAGAACAGGCTACAGCCAGCGTTTTCAGCCCCACAGGTCCTCCGTTGAAATGATCAATCACCAGTGAAAGTATCTTGCGGTCCATTTCGTCCAGGCCGGCTTCGTCTATGTCAAGGCGAGAGAGCGCTGCCTTGGCCTGTTCGCCATCCACCACGCCCTTGCCGTACACGGCTGCGAAATCACGCACGCGCCTCAGCAGACGGTTGGCGATGCGCGGAGTGCCTCTGGAACGCCGGCCTATTTCAAGCGCGCCGTCTTCTGTTATGGGCACGCCCATAATGCGCGCCGAACGGCTGACCACACGGGCAAGTTCGTTCGGAGTGTACATCTCCAGCCTGCTGATGATGCCAAAACGGTCACGCAGAGGAGAAGACAGCAGTCCAAGCTTGGTCGTGGCGCCCACCAGGGTAAAGGGCTCGATGTCAAGCTTGACCGTGCGAGCTGCAGGCCCCTGCCCAATGATGATGTCAAGTGTATAATCTTCCATGGCAGGGTAAAGAATCTCTTCCACGGCAATGGGCATGCGGTGAATTTCGTCAATGAACAAGATGTCATGGCGTGACAGATTGGTGAGGATGGCGGCCAGGTCTCCGCTGCGTTCGAGCACAGGACCGGACGTAGTCACAAGGTTCACGCCAAGTTCAGAGGCCATGATGCGTGAAAGCGTAGTCTTGCCCAGTCCTGGAGGTCCGTAAAAAAGCACATGATCCATGGGCTGGCCACGCTCCATGGCAGCAGTGAGATAGACGCGCAGATTGGCTCGCAGATCTTCCTGCCCAATGAAATCTTCCAGCTTCTGCGGGCGTACGCTTTCATCAGTATTATCGGCAGTCCTGTTTTTAGGGGCGAACTCGGCCATGAGCTATTTTCCTCCGCCAAGTATTTTAAAGGCTCTGCTGAGCAATTTCTTTTCATCCATGTCGGGATCGTCTGCAACCAGCCTGGTAAGCACACCTTCAGCCCGCTCTTCGTCAAAGCCCATCCGCACAAGTCCGGCCAGGGTATCGCGAAAGGCTGAACTTGCTCCCTGTGTCACTATGGCGGATGCGCCGTCAAACGAGCTTGCAGAGGCCTTCATCTTATATTTCAGTTCCAAAAATATCTGCTGCGCCGTTTTCTTGCCTATGCCTGAAACCTTGGTCAGCGCTGTCCCGTCATCCTGCGCAACCATCCGGCGCAAATCATCAGGGCGATAGCTCGAAAGGATGGATAGGGCGGTACGAGCGCCAACGCGGTTGATGCCCGTGAGCAAAATAAAGGTCTGGCGCTCATCCCATGTGGAAAAGCCAAAAAGCTCCTGCGCGTCTTCCCGCACCACAAAGCAAGTGTACAGCCCGGCGGTTTCACCTTTAATAGGCAAAGAGAGCAGCGTAGGCTCCGGCGCAAAAATCTCATACCCCACGCCAGAAACCGTCAGCAGCACGCAGCTGCTTTCGCTGCGTTCAAGGACGCGCCCTTCAATATAGGCAAGCATGGCTCCTCCCTATGGTTGCATAATAAGGGTAAAGCGCAGAGTAATGGATTAGCCCTGTCTTTGCAAGAAAGCTATTTTTTGCCGGACAGGCTGGCGGCGTACGCCCGTATGCCTATGGAAAGCCCTTCGGCCATAAGCTGGCAGTGCTTGTCGCTTTTAAGGCGCTCAGCCTCTTCAGCATTGGTGCAGTAGCCAATTTCAACCAGCACGCTTGGCATGGAAGAGCCCACCAGCACAAAAAATGGCGCGCCCTTCACCCCACCGCTGCGCGTTGCAGCTCCATGTCTTTTAAGATAGCCAGTCGTCTCCCGCTGAATGGACTCTGCCAGGCGCAGAGATTCCTTGGTGCGTGCCCCTCGCAGAATTTCTGTCAGGATTCTGTCCATGTCGCCAAGCCTGCCGCTGTCGGCATTTTCTACCATGGCAAGGCGGCTGGCAGCGCTGGTGCGGGCAAAGTCAAGAATATACGTTTCCATGCCGCTTATTTTGGGATTGTCGCAGGCGTTTACATGAATGGAAACAAAAAGGTCGCCCTGCGCCCTGCGTCCAAAACGGACGCGTTCGCCAAGAGAATGCCACTTGTCTGAAGACCGGGTCATCTTAACGGCAAAGCCATGCTTTTCTAAAATCGTTTTAAGCTTTAGTGCGACATTCAGGTTGACGCTTTTTTCAACCACGCCGTTATGCATCGTCCCGGGATCTTTGCCTCCGTGACCGGCATCGAGGACAATGGTTCGCACAGAAAGCCCAAGCTGGGCGGCGAGCGTCTGTCTTGCGTCTGCACGCGCCTTGCTTTGCGAAGAGCTTTTTTCAGGCGGCTTTTTCTCAGATGCAGGAGCTTTTGCCTGGACAGGCTTTTTTCCAGCCTGCGCATCTTGCTTTTTTTCCGCAGCCGGTTTTACGCCGGAAGCGGGAACAGGCTTTGCCGTCTTGGCTGATTCAGTCTGCCGCGCAGCCGACGCAGACTTCGCTGTTTTTTTGCCTCCATCTTCAGAACCGGCAGTTTTGCCCTGAACCCTTGCGGAGCCAGGCTTCACATTGGTCGCAGCGTCAGGCGCGGCTTTTTCTCCATGCTTAATCTTCGCTTTGCTGTCGGAACCGGACACGGATATTGCGTCCTGCTTCTTCCCTGCAGATGGCTGCTCCTGTTTTGCAGGCTTGTCCTGCAATGTCTTTGCTGCTGGTTTTTCTTTCTGTGTCGCAGCACCCTGCTTTTGAGGCGTTGTCGGTTGAGCCCTGCTTTCTTTGTCAGGCAAACTTGAGGCAGGCTTGCCTGCCGCCTGCGCTTTGGCAGAATCGGAGGGATGCTGAGCTTTATCCCGGACTGTTTTTTCAGCCTGTGCTTTGCTTGCGACAGCCTGCGCCGTTTTTTTCTGTGCAGTCTCCTTTTTAGGCGCGTCTTTATTTAACAAGGCAAGGTAACTGGCTGCGCCGGCTGCATGATCGGATTTTGGGTATTTTTTTTGTATGAGGGCAAGATATTCAGATGATTTTTTTCGGTCGCCCAGCATTTCATTGGACAGCACAGCGGCATGATACAGCGCGTCATCAGCCAGAGCGGCCGAAGGGTGTGCAACTGCCACCTGGTCATATAATTCTATGGCGCTGCGTGCATCTTTTGGGGCCTTGGTGACCCTGGCGCGGCCTTCCATTGCGGCGCCGCTTCGATAGAGTGCGGCAGCGCGAAGTTTCCATGAAGGATTCTTATCATAGATTTTCTTGAAATCCGCTGCCAGCTCGCTCCACTGGGCAGGATGAGCTCCGCTTTTCTCCATTTTTTCCAGATTCTGCCTGGCGGCAAGATAACCGTCAGGAAAGCCAGCGGCCATGGACGATCCTGTGCACAGCGCCGTGAACAGGACAACGCTGAACAAAACAAGAAAAAATCTTCTATGCATAAGGTCAGAACCAAATTTTTTCTTATTTTGACTTCAGCTTTTTTTTCATGTCAACCCCAAATGTTCAAATAATCCAGACTCGCTTACAAAAAATGGGCTCAACTGGCACAGCCGGTAGTTCTCTATATACACCTGTAAGGCTTTCTTACCAACAGTGCCCTAACAGGCGCCTACCCTACGATCTGACATTTACATTCTGCTACTTGCGTCCCATAAACGGGCTTCCTGGATACGGCAAAATCAATTGTTCTCCCAGCCTAATTTCTTCCAGTTGCTGTCGTATATACTCTGCTATTTTTGCCTTATTCTTTCCTACCGTATCTACATAGAGCCGCGACACCAAAACTTCCGATTGCGGTATTTGATTTTCAGGTCCTCAAACCTTTCATATATCATTAGACAGTTCTTGCCTTTCAACTATCCCATAAAACTCGATATGCTCATCTTCGGCGATGTCTCTAGCAACATATAGAAATATGGTCAGAGAACAGGAAGGAAGCATACGAACTATTTCCATTACTGCTGCAATTTACGTACAAAAAAATCGCGATCTTCTCTTATTTATGATA
>JAGAZG010000199.1 GCA_017940105.1 Mailhella sp.
AACGCGTTGAGGAGCGCATTATGCCATGGATCGCTGCAGCAGTCTTATGCATTCTTCTTTTTGCATTTCCCAAGAAGGCCGCTCTCCTTCTGTCTGTTCTTGCCGGAGCAGCATCTCTTCTATGGGGCGGTATCTGGGCATACAACACATGGCAGAATGCGCGGATCAGCCGTATCGAAATCGTCATTTCCCTGCCGGAATATCCGCAATCGCAAGCCAGCGACATGCCGGTTTCCTGGAAAAAGTCCGGCAAAGAAAAGGAACTGCGCGAATTGTGGACGGGACCTCTTTCTGAAAATGAAAAACGCCGTTCAGCCAACAGCATGGTGCACGGTTGTGACATGGATGCTCCCCTGCTCGCCAGCATATACAACGGCAATGCTGACGCACTCCTGCGCTACGGCATTGCTGTAGAAGCCTACCAGGATGGAAGAAGCACCAATCTTGCCTCTCACTACCAGACCGTGCTCGACATCATCATCGGGCCGGGCGAGCGCAAAACACTTTGCATTCCTGCCCCCAGGCTTAAAGGCGGTGTTTCTCTTAATGACGTTGTGTTCAAATCATATGTCTTTGATCCCCTTTTTGACTGAAAAGCATGGTGCTGTCCATGGATCTTCACAACAATAATGGTGCCCATGACATGCAAACTAACGGCCTGCCTGGCTGCAAAAAGCCGAATCAGAAAAAAAGCAGGATTCTTCTGCTTCTTTTTGCCATAGCCTTTGCCTTGTGCTGGGGGCTGCCAAAAGCGATTTACAACAGGGATTTTGGGTTTGCCTGGCTTGTATTTGTCGCATGCGTTTGCCTGGCCTGGCTTATAATCCGCCCATCAGCAGTTCGCAGGATCAAGCAGAAGAAAACGCATCAATAGAAGCAAATGCATTCCCCTTAACAGCAAGCGGCTCTCACTGCACGCAGTGAGAGCCGCTGTCAATCAATCAGCAATCAAAGATTATTTGTAAGGCTTAATTTCCTTGACCATATCAAGATACTTGCCAGTGGCATACTTGCCGTCGCCAACGACATCGCACTCAGCCTGGGTGATGCGCCCGACGGAAGTGAAGAACTTTGCGATATCGCCCTGCCACTGCTGGGCAGTGCTCTGACCCTTTGATTCGTCAAACATGGCCTTCTGCTGCTCAAGATTGAACACCGGGTGTGTCTGCAAGTCCTTGAGGGCCAGTTCTGCAGAATATTCCTTGCCGACCCATTCCAGGAAGAAGCGCTGGTATTCTGGAACCAGAGATTCCAGCGGTTCGTTCTGCAGCATGTTCACGGCGCGCAGATAGACAGAAAGGAACTTGGCTGCGACTTCAGGATTCTTTTCAGCATAGTTCTTGTCGGCGCAAAGAACGATGGGGAGGCCGCGTCCGCTGGTATTCACGGTGCCGGCGATCTTCCAGCCGAGTTCTTCGCCCTTGTACATATGGGGAGCCCAGAGGGCCACACCGTCGCCGATGCCTTTTTCAAAGGCTGCCAGGGCCTGAGCCTGGTCCATGTTCTTAATCACGACGTCCTTATCGGTAAGTCCGAGGGTGCTGAGCCAGGAGCTGAGGGCATAATGCGCTGAAGACACCGTGGTGCAAAGGAAGGTCTTGCCTTTGACATCCTTGGGATCGCCGAGGACTTCAGGATGGTCTTTGTTGAAGCCCTTGGTCTTGGCAATGGGGCTGTCTGGGCGGACCATCACACAGTTCGTAAAGGATTCGTCGTTGCCTATGAGAATGACCTGGACGCCATAGCGCAGGGCACCCATCATTGCTGGTACGGCGCCTTCACCTGCGAACACCCATTCGCCTGCGGGAAGAGCGTTGATGATATCCATGCCGGAGCTGAAGAGAAGCATTTCGATGTCAAGGCCGACTTCTTTGTCCCAGCCTTTTTCATGTGCATACCACATCAGAAAGCTTTCATGCTCGTCCATCCATGCAGTTTTGATATGCAGAGGCTTATCGGCGGCAAATGCCATTGCTCCGATAACGAGGGTAAGCACACACGTAAGAATGCCGGATGTCAGTTTTTTAAACATACGCTGTCCTCCAACTTTTTGGCGGTTCCTGCACCATTCAGAAACGCCGGTGTTAATCCATGCAGCCGGGAAAATGTTCCGCAGCCGATCCCTCTACTCTTTGACATTCGGATCAGTTCCGGCGAGTGCGCCGATTCCGATCAAACTGTTTTCAGCTTCTCTTGCCTGCCTGACGATTACGCTGCGCAGGCGAAACGCCTTCCAGAGCAGAAAGCACGCGCCTATGCCAAGCAGTCCTGCAAGGTACGGACGGGGTTCCAAAAACCACGTGCAGGCAGCAGCAAGGCTGAGCACAAGACAGCCAAGGCGCAGAATGAAAAGCCGGTCGTAGGCTTCGCCTATCTTCTGCTGCGTTTCTGTAGCGCCATGCCCTCTTCTGTCCAGGCCGTACTTTCTTTTAACGAAACGCTGCGTTCCGTAAAAGGCGACCGCTACACCGGCGCAACCGAAAAGAAGTCCAAGAGAAGATGATTCCATAGCAGGTCACAAGACAAGTTCTGTATTGTCAGTGATTTCTTTGCGCAGCTTCAGAAGAGCTTCACTGATATGATCCCTCGGACGCGGCAGATCAACCACGTATTCGGTCTTGACCGTTCCGGGAAGTTTGCCCTCCATGAGCACGATGCGGTCAGCCAGAAACAGAGCTTCGTCAATGTTGTTCGTCACAAAAATAACCGTGCGTTTTTCCTGTTCCCAGATGCGCGCCGTTTCTTTCTGCATGAACATGCGCGTCTGCGCGTCAAGCTGACCGAACGGTTCATCAAGCAGCATCACCGTCGGGGCGTTGGCATACGCTCTTGCGATGCCGACACGCTGCTTCATGCCGCCTGAAAGCTGATGAGGGTAGTGGTTTTCAAAACCTTGCAGACCGACCATGTCAATGTAGTGCTGGGCTATCTCATGCCGCTCGTTCGCGGGAACGTTGCGCAGCTTCAGTCCAAGCTCTACATTGTCGCGAACAGTCTTCCATGCAAAAAGCATGTAGCTCTGAAAAACCATGCCGCGGTCAGGCCCGGGGCCGGTGATTGGCTGTCCATCAAGGGTAACAAAACCGGTATCGGGTATTTCGAGCCCGGCGATGATCTTCAAAAGCGTCGATTTGCCGCACTGACCTGGACCGCATACCACCAGGAATTCATTTTCCATAACGTCAAGGCTGACGTTGCGGATGACCGGCACTTCCTGGTTGCCTTTCTGGATAAATGTCTTGCTGACATTATCACAGTGAATCTTCAGTTTGGGATCACAACCGCATTCGTAGTTCATAGACATTCCTTTGCCAGCCCAGCCAAGGACTGCACGTCATATGTTCCTGTTACAGATTTTCTATGCTGCGCTTCCACGGGCAGAGCTTTTTCTCAAGTATGCCCACGCCCTGAGACGTAAGCCACGCGGCAGCAGCTATAAGAAGCATCCCTCCCAAAACCAGCGTTGGCTTATGGGTATCCATACCGCGCTTGATCAAAAAGCCGAGTCCAGCGCGCGAATTGGTAAGCTCTGCGGCCAAAACGCAGGTCCAGGCGACGCTGAGGGAAATCTGCAGTCCGGCAAACACCGCAGGAAACGAAGCCGGAAAACACACGTGGAAGATCTGATCGCGTCTTGAACCGCCAAGGACGCGAATAACATCGTACAGTTCCGGCTCAACCAGCCGCACGCCGTTATAGGCGTTGAGCAGGCAGGGAACAAACGAACCTATGACGATAATGAATACCTTCGATGTTTCACCGATGCCGAACCACAGCACGGCTATGGTCACCCAGGCAATGGGAGGCATGGGCTTGAACAGGTCGAAAAGAGGCTTGACTATGGCATTGACATAAGAATTCAAGGCCATGAACAAACCAAGAGGCACGGCAATGACTGCGGCGATGAAAAAACCTATCAGCACGCGCTGGGTGCTTGCCCATATATGGCCCCACAAGGTAGAACCGGCGTATTTGATGGAAACGAGCGTAATGATCTGGTTGAGTACGTCCAGAGGTCGAGCCAGAGAATCGTGGAATATCCTTTCTTTGGCTACATAGTCCCAGAGGAGGAAAAAAAGCACCAGTGACACGACGTTTAGAAAATACGTGTTGGTCAGAACTCGTTTAAGCGTCCAGGCTTCTTTGTTTCTTGAATGGTCTATGGTTTCGTTAGCAATATTGTTGGACATGGCTTACCTCCGGATGCCGGCCAGAAGTTTCTTTTCGATCTCGTCGATGATGAAGCCGATAATGGCGCCGGAAATGCCGACGCAAATCATGCCCAGCACGATGATATCAGGACGAGCGACGCGCCCACCCATGGTAATGAGGTATCCAAGGCCGGAGTCGGCAGCCAGCAGTTCTGCGCCGACGAGGTTGGTCCAGCAGTAGGTCAGGGCGAGCTGCAATGCACCGAAGACCATTGGCAGTGCTGACGGTATGCACAGCTGCTTGAATATCTGCCAGTCGCTTGCGCCGTATGTGCGGGCCATCTGAATGAGAGTTGGGTTTGTCATGCGGACGCCCACCCACGAATTGATGACGCACGGCACGATGCCGGCTATCCAGATAATGAACACTTTGCCGGTGAGCCCGATGCCAAACCAGAAAACCGTGAGAGGTATCCACGCAATGGGGGGAATGGGGCGGATAAGCTCAAAAATGGGGCGGCACAGTCCTTCGACGACTTTGAACCAGCCCATGAACAGCCCAAGGGGGATGCCCACGAGGAGCGAAAGCCCGTAACCGATGAAAGCTTCCTGTATAGAAGTCCAGGCGTGCTGGCCCAGAGTGGCTCCGTCAGGATTAATGTTGCTCAGTTTGTCGACAAACGTTTGAACCACCGTAGACGGCGCGGCAAGCAGCGTGTCTGGAATAAAGCCGGTCCGCACGGCCATTTCCCAAAGTCCAAAAAAAGCGATGACGCTTATATAAGGCAGGACTATCAATGGAAGCGGTTTTTTGACCTCAACTTTTTGGTACGCCATATGCTGTATCCTTTTCGTTGCGTTCAACGACGGCAGGTGAAAAAGCCGAGGCTTACCACCAGCGGATAAGTTCCGTCACCAGTTTGCGAATCTCGACAAACTTTGGATCGATAAGGTCGCGCGGACGGGGAAGGTCAACGACGACTTCCTGCTTGATACTCGTCGGCTTGTTGGTCAGCACGAGGATGCGTTCTGCAACATAGACGGCCTCTTCGATATTATGCGTCACGAAAAGAACGGTACTGCCCAGAGTGCGCCACAGCTTGACAAGCTCGTCTTCAAGATAGTAGCGCAGCTTCACGTCAAGCTGTCCGTACGGCTCATCCATGAGAAGGAGGTCGGGATTGACGGCGAAAGCACGCGAAACCGCGATGCGCTGCATCATGCTTGCAGAGACCTGGTTTGGGTAGAGGTCAGCGCACGAAGAAAGGCCGACGAGCTCCATGATCTTGTTTGCCCGCTCTTCACGCTCTTCTTTGCCGACACCCTTTATCTCCATGCCATAGGCCACATTTTCACGCACGGTGCGCCACGGAAGGCATGTAGGTTCCTGAAACACATAAGAAATGTTGTGTTTCCGCGGATTAGCCACCTCGCCGTCGATGAGTATTTCGCCCTTCGTAGTGGGCATGAGCTTTGAAAGGCAGTTCAAAAACGTTGTCTTGCCACATCCTGTGGGGCCGACGATAGCGAGCAGTTCACCCTTTTTGATGGTGAAGTTTATATCGTTAAGCACCGTCAGGTCGCCAAAACTCTTTGTGAGATTATTAACCCTGATTTTTACGGGAGATTCCTGATCTTCGAGCACAGGCGGCTCCTTTGTTGATTATTATTTCGAAAAGGGAACCTTTAAATCTCTATGATCTGCCGCTTTGCCTGAGACCTGAGGACCGCATGTTGCCTGCCGGTCACAGGAATGAATGTTTCGCCGATGGCTGCCGGCCCGAAAACAGGGCCGGCAGCAAAAACAGGCAAAAGACAAATCAGCTGGCTACGCAGGAACGTACTTTCTTGGGTGCGGCAGGCGCTGCATCCTGAGAGGCGTTCGGATCAACAGTGCGTATGGTAGTGACCTTGTTTTGCGTGAAGAATTCAAGGCCGTTTTTGCCCTGGGCCTTGTTGGTTCCGAGGAGCGAGCCTTTGATTCCTCCGAAGGGGACATAGGGATGCGGTGCGCAGATGCCCACGTTCACGCCGACCATGCCTACATCAGCCATGCGGCTGAACTTTTCGGCATAGAACTGACTCTGCGTGAAGATGCATGCACCGTTGCCGTATTCAGACTGATGGATGAGCTCAAGGGCATCGTCCATGTCTTCGATCTTGATGACGGCAACGAGCGGACCGAATACTTCTGTCGTGAAC
>JAGAZG010000200.1 GCA_017940105.1 Mailhella sp.
CATGAAAACACGGCTGGAAACAGACCGCGCGGAGAAAAAATTGCACTATTAAACAAGGATAACCACGAAGGAGGCATCATGAAACTTTCAAGAATTCTGTGTTTTGCGGTTTTGTCGCTTTCCTTGGCGTTTTCTTCAGCTCAGGCTGCGACGGTCATTAAAATTGCTCACCCCAATGTTCCTTCCCATCCCGAAGGACAGGCGTTTGAACTTTTTAAAACAGATCTAGAAAAACGTTCGGGTGGGGCTTTCAAAGTTGAGATCTATGACAGCTCTAAATACGGGAACTTTGATGCATACGTGCAGGGATTACAGATGGGCGTGCTGCAGATGGCCGCTGAAGCGCCAAACAACTTTTCCGTGTTCAATCCCAAATTGATGCTGTTTGACATGCCATTCATTATTCCAGACTATCCGAGCGCCGACCTTATCACCGACGGCCCTCTTGGGCAGGAATTGCTTACGGCTTTGGATAAAAACAACATACTTGGCCTTGGATACATTGAAATTGGCTTCAGAAATGTTTTCAGCAGCAGGCCTGTACGTTCTTTGGAAGACGCGAAGGATCTCAAGATCAGGGCTACTGCTTCCAAGGCGCATATCGCCATTCTGAAGGATTTGGGCATGAACCCTACCCCTGTTGCTTGGGGTGAAGTTTACACCACTCTCCAGCAAAAGACCGTTGATGCAGTTGATATAGACCTTAACCTTGCTTACTTTAATAAGTTCCATGAAATCACCAAGTATGTGACCCTTACCAGAAGCTTTTACAGCCCTCACATGGTATGCGTGTCCAAGACATTCTGGAATAAGCTGAATGATCAGCAGCGTGCATGGATTAAGGATTCGTTTGCCGTCATGCAGGCTTTTGAACGCAAAACTATTCGTGAGAATGAGGACATGATTCTTGGCAAGCTCAAGGAATCCGGCTGTGAAGTAATTGAACTCTCTCCCGCTGAACGGCAGCGCTGGATTAATGCGACAAAGGGAGTAGCAGAACAGTTCTCTTCTGCAGTGCCCCCGCAGACCATCCAGGCCATGAAGGACACCATTGCAGGCAAGTAAAGGTATATTTTCTCAGGGCCGGATTTCCGGCCCTCGTCATTTTTCCCCTACTACGATGCGGAAGATATTCCATGCTGAAATTACTTGATAAATTCGAAGAGATTACGGCGTCAGCGCTGCTGGCTGCTATGTCTGTGGTCATTATCGTGCAAGTGGTATTCAGGTATTTCATTTCCTATTCGCTTGATTGGCCTGAGGAACTTGGCAGATTCCTTTTCATCGCTTCCGTTTTCATCGGCACCAGCTATGCCGAGCAGAAGGGGAAACATCTTTCCGTAACAATACTGCGCTCAAGCGGCGGAGCATGGTGCAAGAAATATTTAAAGTACGTTGCTGAAATCATCACCATGCTTTTTGGTGCATTAATGACTGTCTGGGGCGTCAAAATGGTCTTTTTTGTGGAATCGACAAACCAGGTTGCTCCGGCACTGCAGTTTCCCATGTGGATGTTGTACGCTGTTGTTCCTCTCGGTATGTTTTGCATGACCATACGATCCTTCCAGCGCCTTGTTGCCATGAAGAGAAATGATGCTGAATCCATTGTGAAAAGGAGCTGATCATGGAACTTCCTGTCTTACTTGCTGCCGTCACTCTGGTCGTATGCCTTCTCCTGAGTGCACCCATAGGCGTTTCCATAGGCGCAAGCGTTGTTGCGGCCATTCTTTCAGGTGATCTTCCTGCGGAATTTCTCATGCAAAAGCTGGTGATGTCGCTTGATTCCTTTCCGCTGCTCGCTGTGCCCTTTTTTGTCCTTTCCGGTGAAATTATGCAGAAGGGGAGCATGGCGCAGTCATTGCTGAATTTTTCTCGTTGCCTTGTAGGTCACATTACAGGCGGACTTGCACATGTTTCCATACTGACATGCATGTTCTACGGAGCTCTTAGCGGATCGGCCCCGGCTACGACTGCTGCAGTGGGCGGCATCATGATCCCGGCAATGGAAAAGGAAGGATTTAAGCAGGATTTTGCCGCAGCCGTGAATACTGCCGGCGGTTGCCTTGGCGTTATGATTCCTCCATCTGTACCGCTCATTATCTACGGTACGACCGCAAATGTTTCAGTCGGTGATCTTTTCATATGCGGTATAGTCCCTGGAATTTTCATCGGCCTTGTTCTCATGCTTCTCTGCTGGTTTCTGGCAAAATTTACACAGCCTACAAAACTTCTTCCTAAGGCGCCTGTCCGTGAAACGTTGAAGGCTTTCTGGGAAGCCAAGTTTGCGCTTGTCGTGCCAGTCATCGTGCTTGGAGGTATATACGGCGGCGTCACCACTCCGACAGAAGCTGGCGCAGTGGCAGTTATATACGCGCTTTTTGCCGAAGGGCTCATTCTGCGAACTCTCAACCTGAAGCTCTTGTGCGAAATATTTAAAAATTCCTGCCTGACATCAGCCGCTATTTTTATTGTCGTTGCAACGGCCACCGCGCTTGGTCAGCTTCTCCTTATCTATAATGTGCCCGATATGATAGTATCCAACTTATCAGGATTTGCGAGCAACAAGTATCTTCTTCTCATTGGCATAATCATTCTTCTCCTTTTTATGGGCACATTTATGGATGCATTGGCGAATATTCTCATCCTTACGCCACTGCTGCAGCCGCTTGTCATGGCTGCTGGCATAGATATGACGCATTTTGGCATAATCATGATTGTCGCCATTTCCATTGGATTCCTTACTCCGCCGGTCGGAATGAACTTGTTTGTTTCTTGCGGTATCTGCGGTATTTCCATAGAGCGCCTCAGTAAGGCCATGATTCCTTTTGTTGTTGCAATGACAGTGGGGTTGGTTATTCTCGCCTTTGTCCCTCAAATAACACTTTGTCTTTTGTAGGTTTGCCATGAAGATTTGCCCTTCCCAAAAAACATCAGGACGCATTGGCATCGCGGGGCATGCCGGTATCGGTCACGCTTTTTCACATTCGGGTTTTTTTCAAGAGGATTCCGGAGGATTTGCTGTTCTGCTGACCCTGCTGACCAAAGCTTTTCACATGGACATTTCTATAACGTCTGCTGAGCTCGACGAATCCGGTCGTATAGTAGTTCGAACGGCTGGAGGCGGTTGTGGATGTGCGGAGGCAAAAGACGGTTTTACCCCCTATGAAGCTGACATGATGGCCAGAGCGGCAGGCATTCGTTGCGCAGCGCCGCAGACACTGGCAAGCCGCATCTATGGGAGAGTATACGGGCAGGGAGCTTCCGCTCAAGCCTCTGCTTTTTCCTTGGCTGCGGCTAAAGCCATGATGGACACCGTTCGCAAACGTTGGCCTGGTCCTGTACTTTGGGCGCCTGATAATCTTCCTGGTTCATGCGGAGAATTTTTGGGTGGAACAATTGAAATAGAAGGCATTCCTGTATCATGGATGATGACCATCAATGCATCGGAAGGTGGTTCAGGTCCTAACGAGGATTCCGAAGGGTGCGTACCCATTGGCAACAAAGGACGTCTGATGTCCATGCTAGGTATGGACGCTATGCCCCTGCTTGTGCTTGAAGGAAAAGCCTTTGTGCCAGCACAGAAACCTCCTTTGGAAGAGAATGCCCTTTTCGTCCGCTGGAACAGCGAATTTGATAATCCTGTGTCGGGACAATGCCTTGCCCAGGCAGCACGTGAAAGCGGAAAGCCCACGCTTGTACTGGATAATACTTATTCCAGAGATCCAGGCTTTTTGCCCGGTGAAGCAGAAAAGCTAGCGCAGCAGATTATCGCCATCGGCCAGGAGTACGCAAATGCCAGAACGTCATCACGACGGGTTGCGTTGATTGCTGAACTTGCAACGCTGTGCAGCCATGATGCAGGGGGCAGCATTTTTATGTCCGACAGTGTGCACAGACTTGTCGGTAACGGTGGGTTATGGCCGGGCCTGGGAGCCATGCTTTCGGTTGCTGTGTCGAGTGAAGAAGCCAACGCATGGAAAACCCTCCGTTTTACCGACGATGAGCTTGACCTGCTGGTTTCCGTGCTTGTTCGAGCAGCGGTCCTGCTAGATGAACACCGGACAGAAGCGTCAGCCTATGTTTTTCAACGAAAACCATCCGTTTCTTCCGATGCGCTTTTAAAGTCCGCATCAGAGGAAGTTCGGCAGGAATAACGCATGGTTTGGCAGCAGTGGCTTTAACATGTGCTTGTGCTGTTCAACCACGGTTCCTCAATGAACCTTGACTAGGGCAGCAAAACCATATATGAAAAAAAATATTTTTTCATAACAAGATGTTAAATGCCACTATGTCGAATTCTACAAAAGCAGATCTTGCCTACACACTGATCCGTGATGGAATTCTCAGCGGAGAATTCCTGCCTGGATCGCATCTTATTCTTGTTGATCTAGAGAAAAAATTATGCGTTGGACGGGGGCCAATCCGCGACGCCTTAATGCGCCTTGATAAATCAGGCCTTATTGAAAATCTTCCATTTAAAGGAGCTGTCGTCAAAAGGCCTCCGTCTATCGAAGAACTTGAAATTATTTACAGGACTCGTTTTGTTCTGGAACGGCAAGCTATCCTTGAAGCCATGCGCAACATCAGTGCTCGTGATGTCGACATCCTTCAGAAAATGATAGATGAATCGCGCTGTGATATTGATTCTCCGCAAAAGTTCTATGCTCATGACAGAAAGTTTCATTCCTATATCTATAAGACTGCCAAGATGCCACATATTCAGGATATTATAAATTCAATTAACGAGCATATCGATATTTATCTTAATACAAATGCCTATGATTTTTCTTACCGTTTTGATTCCATTGGTCACCATCAGCAAATGCTTGATGCCATAAAAGAGAAAAATATAGGAGTGTTAATTGATACACTCGAGGAAAATATGAGCATTGGACTGAAATATATATATGATCGCATCACTAAAGGGGTACATGTAAGCAAGAGGACTTCTTTTTCTCTTAAATAGTCTGCGGTCATCTCACATGCTGACTGCTGCAGTTTATCATTGAAAGGATATTTTGATCGATATACCAGTCCTTAGTCCAGGGCGGAGGGAGTTCCAGGTTCAATGCTTTTTCCTCAAGACTGGGCAGGCAGACATGAAAGGCGTGCAGCTTCAACCCTGCGCACCCGCCGGATCCGTACAAGGTGTCGCCTGCCACGGGATGCCCGCGCGAGGCAAGCTGCACGCGTATCTGATGCGTGCGCCCGGTAAGCAGCTGCAAAAGCATCAGCGTGTATTCATCGGAGCCAATGCGGCGAGAAACAAGCGGAACTGCCAGCAACCTGGCTTCTGCGGCATGCATTTTTTGCCAGCCTGGGCTGCCTGCACTGCAAACTATCATGCGCTGCGTCGCTTCGTCCTTTACAAGCAGGTCGCGAAGTTCCTGAACAGGATACGGCCACAGACCTTCCACCCAGGCAAGGTAGTCTTTACGCGGCGGGGTGCCTCCGCGACCAGCAAGAGCGTCAGTGAGAAAGCGTATGGAACGGTAGCTTTTGCCAAAGATGAGCAGACCGGTAGTGTCTTTATCCAGCCTGTGTACAGGGGCGGGCGTGAAATCCGCATGGGCAAATGCCCTGGCAACGCGCGCGGCAACGCTGTCTTCGTGCCCGGTTCCACCCTGAACGGTCAGCCCTGCCGGCTTGTTCATCACCAGAATATCGGCATCTTCATAAACAATGTCAGGGAGCCCGGAATACAGCGGCTTGACCTTATGCTCCGCGTCGGGAGTGCTGTCCATTGTTCGAAACACGGCAAAAGGCGGCACCCGCACGATGTCACCCTCTGCCACATGGTCAAATGGTTTGGTCCTGCCGCCGTTTATGCGTACCTGACCGGTCCGAATCCAGCGGTGCAGATCGCCGTCAGGCGCATTTACGCGTCTCTTCAAGAAATTGAGCAGTTTCTGACCGGCTTCAACCCTGCTGACGGAGAGTCCTTTTTTGCTGTCTTCCATGTCGGCAGGGTATAGCATTGCCTTGCAAAGAGCCAGAGATTAATCGGTTTAAAAAGACAGAGTTTATTTTTCATCTATGATGCCATTATGGCCAATAACGCTCGTTATGGCAGAAACAAAGCACTCCGGTAAGGAGCGGTCCACGTTTGGTTGATACATCAAGCCTTTTCATTTCATTCCTTTCCTGAAAACGCACTTGTGCCAGCGGGAGGAGTAGCATTGGTTGCATGAAATGCACTTTGATGCAGAAGATTCTCCGCGCTGCATTTTTAAGGGAAGATCCGGCTCGCAGAGCAGAGGTCTGGAAAGCGAGATCATTTCAATGCCGGTGCTGTTCAGGATGGTTTCCATGGTATCCAGGCTTCGCATGCCGCCCACGACACAGACAGGGGTCTCAACGGTGGCAGCCAGTCTTGCTGCGAATCCTGCAAAATAGCCTTCGTTCCTGTGCGGGCGTATGCCGGCTACGGACGTGCCGTTTCCGCTGACTTCGATGGAATCTATTTCTGCTGACGAAAGCTGCCTGCAGATGGAGAGGCTGGTCTCTTCGTCCAGGCCTCCTGGAGTAAAATCATTACTGTTTATCTTTATGGTCACATGCAGGTTGGGAACGGCGCTTTTGATGCCGGATAAGATTTCCAGTATGAGCCTTGCCCTGTTCCCTGCAGAGCCACCGTAGCTGTCGGTGCGGTGATTGACTGCGGGGCTGATGAACCGGCTTAAAAAGAAAAAATGCGCCGCATGTATCTGCACGCCGTCAAATCCTGCTTTGCCGGCACGGATGGCAGCCTGAACGAACTGATCGCAGACAAGATGTATCTCGTCCGGCGTCATATGATCCGGCTCAACCTGCCTGAATTTTCCATCGTCCAGTGTTCTGTAATATGCGCCCAGGGCAAGCTGGGCAATTACAGGGCAGTTCTGGGCATGGATGATATCTGCAAGGCTTTTATACTGCGAGATCAGACCGTCGTCAGAAAGGCGCATCATGCCGTCAAAATAAAAATCGTTTGCCGCGACACTGGTAAAGCCTGTAATAATGGCGCCTATGCCACCCTTCGCCAGTTCGTCATAAATGGCGTATGATTCCTTTCTCAGGCTTCCGTCAGCGTTTGCCACGCCTTCCCAGGTTGCTGAACGCAGAAGACGGTTTTTCATCTTCAGGTTGTTAAGTGCCAGCGGTTCAAAGAGCTTTTTCATGGGGAATTCCTCTGTGCCAGGTTGATTTTCATGTTTAGCAGCATTATAATTTGCAAGAGCTGAAAAACAAGTAGAAAGAATTTTCTTTGCAGCTATAAAAAATATACTGATGGGGATATGCATGAAAAATCATCCGTTACCTCAGCATGAAAATATTTATGATACGAGCTGTCCGATTCTTTACGCAATGGAAATCATTGGACAGAAATGGAAACTGCCGATACTCTGGTACATTGCGGATGCAGAGAACCAGACCCTCCGGTATGGGGAACTGGGCAGGAAGGTGGTCGGCATTACGGCAACAATGCTGACCAAATGCCTGAGGGAACTTGAGAAGGATAGTCTGATTGCACGGGTGCAGTACAATACGATACCTCCGACTGTGGAGTACTCGCTGACCGATAGAGGCCGGTCCCTGATACCTGCACTGGAAGCGGTGTACGATTGGGCAGATAAGCAGATGAAAGATGATTAGCTGATTCCTTGATTGATAAGTGAAATAAAAGAATCGGCAGATTGATCCTCGGCATTTTTTTCACGATATGTTCAGACCGCTTGCATAACTGAGAAAGCGGAGATATACGGATTTTTTACATTTTTTTCAGAGGCTAGTCATGTCAACCAGCATTTCCGCACCGCAAAGAGCAAAGCCCGGCTCTGAAAGCACGCTGCCGGATTTGAGCAATGTTCCGCTGCCTTCGCACTTGAGCAGCCGTCATGCCCGCATCCAGGACGTGGACGGCATGTCCAGTCTGATCAACGAGTTCGCCGCCGCCCGCATCATGCTCGCCAGGGGGCCTCTGTACCTGTATCAGAACATTCAGGATTACCGTGTCATAACCATACCAGTGGCAGGCAAAGAAACGGTCGTTGCCTGCGGAGGCCTGCACGTGCTGTGGGAAGATCTTGCCGAAGTGCGCTCCGTCGCCGTCCATCCGGCACTGCAAAGGCGGGGCGTTGGCAGGCTCATAGTTCAGGATCTCATCAGTGATGCCTGGCAGCTTGGCGCTGCTCACGTGTTCACATTTACGCTGGCGCCTGGTTTTTTCAGTTCTCTTGGTTTTGCTGCTGTCGATCGCGACACGCTCTCGCCTGTTGTCTGGGCCGAATGCAGCAAATGCCCTAAATTTTATAAATGCGACGAAGTGGGCATGATGCTCCATTTTCCGCCGCGTTCACAGGAGCAGGATTCATGATCAGCCTTAAAGACCGCGATTTTCTTAAGATTGCCGATTTCAGCGAGGACGAACTGCACATCCTTCTTGATCTTGCTTCCCGCTTGAAGCAGCAGCGCATTAAAGGGAAAGAGCATAAGTTTCTTAACGGAAAAAACATTGCCCTTATTTTTGAAAAAACGTCCACCCGCACCCGCTGCGCTTTTGAAACAGCCATTCACCAGCAGGGCGGGACATGCACATATTTGAGCGAAGGCTCGCAGATCGGCAAGAAAGAATCCATGGCAGACACGGCCCGTGTTCTTTCACGCATGTTCGACGGCATAGAGTACCGCGGCTATGGGCAGCGCATAGTGGAAAAACTGGCCGAGTTTTCATCCGTCCCTGTTTGGAACGGCCTTACCGACGAGTCTCATCCCACGCAGATACTGGCTGATTTTCTTACGATGAAAGAGCACTGTGCAAAGCCCCTTAATGAGATAACCTTCGCCTATCTTGGAGATGCCCGGTTCAACATGGGCAATTCGCTAATGATGGGTGCGGCAAAAATGGGCATGAAATTTCGTGCAGTCGCACCGGACGCGCTGCAGACCAGCGATGAAGTGTACCGCATGTGCATTGCCGAAGCCGAAAAGAGCGGAGCGGAAATTGTGCGCACGAGCGATGTGGCTGCCGGAGTGAAAGGCTGCGACTTTTTGTATACGGATGTCTGGGTTTCCATGGGCGAACCTGAGACAGTGTGGGAAGAGCGCATTCCTGTGCTGCTTCCATACCAGGTCAATTCCCGGGTCATGGAGCTGACGGGCAATCCCGCGTGCAAATTCATGCATTGCCTGCCGGCATACCATGACAGGGAAACTGCTGTCGGGGAGGCTATTTACCAGAAATTCGGCCTTGATGCGCTTGAAGTCACCAATGAAGTGTTTGAATCGTCCCGCTCCATTGTTTTTGACGAAGCCGAAAACAGAATGCACACCATAAAGGCGGTCATGGTGGCTACGCTTGCCGATGTGCCGCCAGTATTTTTTGAAGATTAGCCTGGTTGCGGCATCTTGCTGGGTGCTTGCTTTTTTTTGCTTGCTTTTTTTGCTTTTCAAAGGTAAACCTGACAGTCCTGCATGTGCGAGGGCACAATTTTCAGGCATATTCCGGCCCACAGGGGCTTTCATGGAGGATATATCATGGGCAAACAGTGTGAAATCTGCGGCAAAAAAGCTATGGTGGGCAACTATGTGAGCCATTCCAATATCAAGACCAAGCGTCGCTTCAATCCTAACCTTCAGTCCGTGCGCCATCAGGGCGAAGACGGCGTGGTCCGCACCATCAACGTATGCACCCGCTGCCTGCGTTCCGGTGCAGTGACAAAGCCCGTGGTCAAGGACGAGAACGACTAAACGCCGTTTTTATATTCGTATATTGAGGCGGAGAATTTTCTCCGCCTTTTTGCGCTTAACTTTTTTCTTGCCAGACTTACTTTTTTGCTGTTGCCGAATGACGGGAACATGTTAAAAAATGCCTGGTACAGCCTGGATTTCAGGCTAGGCTGTGCCGCCATATTTTTTTTTAAAAACGCTCTGATGGCAGGGAGAGGCTGTTGGAAAATCTGGCTCAGGAAACGTCTGCCTGGTGCAGGCCGTTCAGGCGGGTGTCGTTACGGCGCAGGTCGCCTCTTGTGCCAGCTACCTGGCGCGTCGTGGATTTTTCAGGGCCGGGACGCATCGGCAGGTCTCTTCCTGTGCCTGGAACAAGGCAGATGGAGCTTTTGCGTCTGGTTCTTGATGCCCGGGGCATTCCTTACATGATTGTCGGTCATGGTACGCAGGCGCGAGCCTTTGTTCCGGCCA
This sequence comes from Mailhella sp., assembly GCA_017940105.1. GTDB lineage: Bacteria > Desulfobacterota > Desulfovibrionia > Desulfovibrionales > Desulfovibrionaceae > Mailhella. The sequence continues at coordinate 10,180 of JAGAZG010000200.1, forward strand.
TGCATGAAATCATGGCCCGTGCAGAACTGGCCGCCGTTGCTGCAGAAAAGAGAACTGTGCCAAGGCGTATGCCCCTGCGCCGAAATGCGCATTGGGCCATGCTGCCTCTGCTGGCTTTGATTATGCTGCACGGCCTGCGCATGGGCTGGTGGCTGACGTTTCTTGATCTTCCCTCATCTGCTGCCTGGCTTGAGTGCGGCAGGCTGGATGTGGACATGACCTTGTCCGGCCAGTGGTGGAGAATTGCAACGGCTCTTACGCTGCATAAGGATGGACTGCACTTGTTCAGCAACGTTGCCTTTGCCTCACCGTTTTTCATAATGCTGGCGCAGCGAATTGGGCTGGGCAAGGCACTGCTGGCTTCGCTTGCGGCAGGCATGCTTGGCAATGCCTGCGATGTGCTGTACCGTGATTCCGGTTATGCCAGCATAGGCGCTTCTACAGCCATGTTCGGCATTATTGGCTTGTTGTGCGCAAATATCGTAGTGCGCAGTCAGGAACGGGGTATAAGGCGCCTTGCCGTTCCTGTGGCCGCAGGAATGGCTTTTCTTGCCATGCTGGGAGCAGAAGGGCAGAATATCGATTACGCCGCACATGTCTTTGGCCTTGCTTGCGGTTTTTCCATCGGATTGCCGCTGAGTATTGCTGCCGTGCGGGAAAAGTTCAGCGGCAGGGCTGCAGATTTTGCCTGCGGGCTGGCGGCGCTGCTGCTTGTTGGGCTTTGCTGGTTTCTTGCATTTTAGAGTATTTGAGGAAGAGGATGAACGACACCCCTGGAAAGTTCGAGGTCATTGGCCGGTGCGGACATGCGCGCGCCGGATTGCTGCATGCTGCCCATGGCGATATTGAAACCCCCATCTTCATGCCAGTGGGCACAGTGGGCAGCGTCAAGGCGCTCGCGCCAGACGATCTGAACGCCTCCGGGGCACAGATTATCCTTGGCAATACCTATCATTTGTACCTTCGACCAGGAGACGATCTTGTCGCCCGGCGCGGCGGACTGCATAAATTCATGCGGTGGGACAAGCCCATTCTTACAGACAGCGGCGGTTTTCAGGCCTTCAGCTTGAGCTCGCTGAATAAGATGAAGGCGGATGGCGTAGAATTCCGTTCTCATATCGACGGTTCAAAGCACATGTTTACGCCGGAAAAAGTCATTTCCATCCAGCGCAACCTGGGGTCGGACATCATGATGCCGCTGGACGTCTGCCTTGGATACGGAGCAACTCAGGAGCAAGCCCAGGCTGCGGTCAAGCGCACGACGGAATGGGCAGCCCGTTGCCGTAAGGCGTATCCTGCCGGAACCTCAGCAAACATGCTGTTCGGCATTGTGCAGGGGTGCACTTTTCCAGAGCTCCGCGAGGCGTCGGCCAGGCAGCTCATGGACATAGGCTTTGAAGGCTATTCCATCGGCGGGCTCGCAGTCGGCGAACCAAAGCATCTGATGATGCAAAGCCTGCGTGTCCTTGATCCTGTGCTACCTCAAGACAAGCCCCGATATCTTATGGGCGTGGGAACGCCGCTTGACATCCTTCACGGCATTGAAGCCGGGGTTGACATGTTCGACTGTGTTTTGCCTACGCGCAATGCACGCAACGGAACGCTGTACACATCGGAAGGCAAGATCAATATCAAGCGCAGGCAGTACGCGGAAGATGACGGCCCGCTTGATCCGAAATGCGGCTGCTATACATGCCGAACTTTTTCCAGGGCATATCTGCGGCATCTTTTTGTCAGTCAGGAATTGCTGGCATTCCGCCTCAATTCACTGCACAACATCACGTATTTTCTTAACATGGTGCGCGGAGCCCGCAAGGCTATTCTTGAGGGAACATACGCGCAGTTCAAGGCTGAATACGAATCCCGTTATCCTGAAGAAGACATCCTTTTTGATGAACCGGCAGCCTGAACCGGTTTCTCTGCGGCGGGCAGAAGGATTATATGCTCCAGAGCTTTTTCCAGTGACTGATCCGGCTGGCGAGCATTCGGCTGCGCCGTGCTTTTAATTCCATCAGGAAGCGGTCTGTTTCTGTATTCAGATTTTCCAGCGTTCCGGCATTATGTATGAGCATGTCGGCAGATGCTTCTTTGTCTTTCGCCTTCCATTGCCAGCTGTCTACGGCGGCGATTTTTTCTTCGCTCCAGCCTCGCGTTTCACAAAGCCTTGAGTGGCGTATGGCTTCTGGGCACGAGATGACGGCGATGGAACTGCGCTCTGGCTTTGGCCAGCCGCTTTCAAACCAAAGGGGCACTTCTGCAACCGCTGCAGTTTTGCCTTGCTGTTCTGCCTGCATGAAAAAATGCTCCATTGATCCGCGCACAAGGGGATGGATGAGCGATTCCAGCTCGCGCCGCATCTCTGGCTTTTCACAGAGCATGCTTGCAAGCCTGGTTCGATCCACCGCGCCGGAATCGTCAAGAAAGGCATCGCCCCAGCGCATGCGCATCAGCCTCCAGCCATCGGCCCCGCGTTCATATTGCGCTGCCACGGCATCATCGGCGCTCCATATGGGCAAGCCCCGTTCAGCGAGCTTTTTCAGGACGGCGGATTTGCCGCAGCCTGGCATTCCGGTGAGGATGATTTTTTCCATGCCTTGATCCAGGGCGGTCATGGTCTGAGAAAAATCTTCTGGAGGCGGACAGGTGAATTGCATCGTCCTGCCGTTTGCCGGATGGCAGAATTCCAGCTTCCAGGCGTGCAGCATTTGCCGACGTGCCGGATCGTCCGGGTCGTTCGGGCCGTATACGCCGTCGCCCCACAGCGGATGCCCCTCATGGGCGAGATGTACGCGGATCTGGTGAGTGCGTCCCGTGAAGATGCGCACTGCCAGGAGGGCAGCCCGGCCGCCGGCCAGGGTGTCCAGTACTTTCCAGCGGGTCAGGGCGTTGCGTCCCCCTTTGCTTTCAGGCACTACGGCCATACGAGTTTTTATGGTTGGATGCCTGCCCACAGGCAGGTCGCACATGCCTTCGCTGGCTGGAATGCCGCGGGTTACGGCAAGGTATGTCTTATGAACCTCTCTGGAGGCGAACGACTGGGTAAGCCGGAGTCGTGCTTTTTCTGAAAGTGCTATGATCACAAGTCCGGAGGTGTCTTTGTCCAGCCTGTGCACAATGCCCGGTCTTGCTCCTTCCTGCCTGGTCAGCTGCGGAAAGCGTGCCATCAGTCGGTTGACAAGCGTGCCCTGAGGACAGCTTGGACAAGGATGCATGGTCAGTCCGGCCTGCTTGTTGACGACAGCTATGTCTTCATCGCTGTACAGGATGTCAAGAGGCCCCTCTTCCGGAACTGGCGATGCAGAAGGAAGGGGAATGGACAGTTCTGTTTTCTGACCGGAGCGCAGGCGAAAATCAGCAGTGGAGCATTGCTTTCCGTCCACCAGGCATAGCCCCTGTTCCACCAGTTTCTTTACGTGGCTGCGGGATTCGCCTGAAGCTGCGGCCAGAAAAGCGTCCAGACGGATTTTCGGTCCTGGGGGCACTGCGGATCGCACAGTTCGAAAGCCGGCGTCAGAGGACTTGTCGTCCTGCAAGCCGATATGATCGTCTTCCGGGATATCCGCGCCTGTATCAATCATGAGCATGTTTCAGCCTTTGCGCATTCAGTTTTGGTTGCAAAATGGTATGCAAAGCCTCATGCATGTGCAAGCTTTGTCCCCGGATTTTTTTTCACATGGAAGCGGCTCGGCCTGCATTCTTGTTTTTTTGCTGCGCTTGCTCCGTATTCTTTTCTGGACAGTGGAAAAAGGAATGCATATACTCACCGGACATATTTGATTGCAAGGAGAGATCCCATGGCTCACAAGAAAGTTGAACGCGCCAAAGAACTTGACCGCCGTCGTCATCGCCGTGCCCAGCGCATTAAGGAACGCATCAAGGAAGCCAAGGCTGCCAAGAAGTAGCGTGGTTTCTGCGGCAGTCCAGCATTTTTTCCGGCGTGCCGGCCATATGGCGGCACGCCTTGTTTTTTCAAGCCAATATTACTTTTCATGCCTATCTATGAATTCGCCTGCCCTTCGTGCGGCAAAACATTTGAAGAATTGTGCCTTGGCGGAAGTGCAGAAGAGCGCCCGTGTCCTTCATGCGGCGCAGAGTCTCACCGCGTTATTTCCAACACTTCGTTTATTCTGAAGGGAGGAGGCTGGTTTGCAAGCTCTTATGGGCATGGCACCAGCAATCTCTTTGACAAAACGCATGGCGTCCCTTCCATGACAGACAGCAAGCCTGCAGAAAACGGTTCTTCTGCAAAAGAGGACTCTGCTGCCTCCAAAAGCGAAGCGACGAAAAGTTCTAACCCTACGGAGCAGAAATGATCGACCGATACTCCCGCCCCGAAATGGCTGGCATCTGGACGATGGAAAACCGTTACCGCTGCTGGTTCAAGGTGGAGCAGGCCGTGTGCCGCGCCTGGAACGAGCAGGGCGTGATTCCAGATGAAGACCTGAAGAACATCCTTGTCGATGTGGATTTTGACGTAGACAAGATCCTTGAGATCGAGCAGGTCACCCGCCACGATATCATAGCGTTTCTTACCTACTTGGAACAGAAAATCGGTGTTTCCGCCCGTTTTATACACCTTGGCTGCACTTCATCTGACATCGTGGATACGGCTATGGCCATGCAGATGGTGCAGGCCGGCAGGATGATACTTGACGATTTTGACATGGTGCTTGAAGCGCTCAGGGAACTGACGCGCGCCAACCAGGGAATGGTCTGCATCGGACGCTCGCACGGCATACATGCCGAGCCGACAACCTACGGTTTTAAGTTCGCGGGCTTCTACGCGGAATTTTTGCGTGATAAGAAGCGTTTTGCCGATGCCCTCGAAGACATACGCACGGGCAAAATTTCTGGTGCTGTCGGCACCTATACGGTCGTCACACCGGCCATTGAAGCCCGCGCATGTGAAATTCTTGGATTGAAGGCAGACATCATTTCCACGCAGATTGTTCAGCGTGACCGCTACGCCCATTATTTTACGGCGCTTGCGATTGCTGCCGGCACAGTTGAGCGCCTGTGCGTGGAACTGCGTCATCTTCAGCGTACAGAAGTGCATGAAGTTGAAGAAGGCTTTGCCAAAGGGCAGAAAGGCTCTTCTGCCATGCCGCATAAGCGCAACCCTATTTCTGCGGAAAACATGTGCGGCTTATCCCGCGTTATCCGTTCCAATGCCATGGCTTCCCTCGAAAATCAGGCGCTGTGGCATGAGCGCGACATCAGTCATTCTTCGGTGGAGCGCATTATCACGCCGGATTCCACCATTCTTATGGATTACGTGCTGCACAGGCTTACCCGCCTTATCAAAGGGCTGCGCATACTGCCTGAGAATGTCGAGCGCAACCTCTGGGGGAGCTACGGGCTGTTCTTTTCCCAAAGGGTGCTCACGGCGCTCATTGAAAAAGAGATGCCCCGCCAGCAGGCCTACGTTGTGGTGCAGAAGCGCGCCATGGAAAGCTGGGAAACGCATAAGCCTTTCCCCGACCTGATTCGCGACGATGCAGAAATACAGGCCCATCTCAGCCCCGCTGAACTGGACGCGCTGTTTGATGTCAGGCACTACGCCCGTTATGAGGCGGAGATCGTTGACCGCGTGCTTTCAGAGCAGTGATCTTCTGCGCGCATACATGTGATAAACGCCGTCTTTTTGAAAAAAAAGCGGCGTTGTTTTTTTAAAGGTGCGTATTGAGAACCGGCATTCTGATGCAGCATCAATGCGCGGCATTTGCAAGATGCAGCCTTTTGTTTTAATCTTTGATCGCACGAAAACAAAGTAACTGCGGAGGTTCTTTTGCGCGCTTATATTCTTGCCCTGTTTGCCATCTTAGCCGCCAGCCCTGCGTTTGCAGACTGGACGGCGTGTTTGCCCGCCAATGCCCCCGATCACTTCTTTGCCGTCGACAAAGGCAAAGACCGCTTGTTTCAGATGCGCGGAGATGGAATCACCAGCGCCGTTGTTAAAGCGTTCCCCAGCATTCATGGCCGGGCCGAAGGGGATAAGCAGGTTCAGGGAGATTTAAAAACTCCCGAAGGCGTGTATTTTATAACGCATAAGATTAACCAGAAGCTTGATTTTATGGATTATGGTCCTCATGCGTTCGGGCTGAACTATCCCAACCCCATGGACAGGCTGCGTGCGAAAACCGGAGGCGGAATCTGGCTGCACAGCAAGGGGCAGCCCATAAAAGGCATACAGACGCGCGGCTGCGTGGCCATTGGTCAGGAAGACATTACAGCCCTCGTTCCCGTGCTTGCTCCCGGCACGCCCGTACTCATAGCCCAGAATCTTGATGGGGAGCCGTTCATCCAGAAGGAGGAAAAACAGCCCGGTGCAAAAGGTCAGGGCGTTGAAGCTCAGCAGGCAGACGCATCTGGGACAAAAGCAGCCCAGCCTGATGCGAGGCAGGAAGAAGCGTTTCTTATTCTGTCGCTGACCAAAACCTGGATTGAACATATGCACGATGGCTCTGAGGCCGTATTTGCGCTGTATGACAGCTCACGCTGGCAAAAGGCCAACCGCGAAAGTTTTTTTGACTTCATGGCAAAAAAGCGCGTTGACCTCGCTCATGGAGCTGGAGACATGCAGGCCGACAGCATACGCCTGCTCGAAGGTCCTGGCTATTGGGTGGCCTTTTTCCCAAGATCTTTTGTGCAGGGGAAAGATTCCTTCAACGGTACGCAAATATTGTACTGGAGCAGGGGGGATGCAGGCTCGTTTCGCATCATCGGAGAATTTCGGACTAAAGGATAAGTTTTTCCGGTACTCGTCTTAGCCTCCGACAAAAAATATTTCAGCATGCGGAATTTCATCGTTTATCATGCAAATCAATTATTGTTAGGCATGCAATATATGTATTTTTTATTTTTCATGAGCTGCACTATGCTTGGCGCATCCATGCTGGAGGTAGCATTGCATGCCGCAAAACAAGCATATTCTGATTTGCATCCTTATGATTGGCGTCTTTGGCATCCTGAACACCGAAATGGGGTTTATTGGCATCCTGCCGCACATAGCTGAACGCTATGACGTGACCATAGTCCATGCCGGACTTCTCATCAGCCTTTTTGCACTTGGGGTGGCCGTTTCCGGCCCGACCATGCCGCTTGTTTTTTCCCGCTTCAACAGAAAGCTTGTCATGCTGCTTGTGCTGGGAATTTTCACCCTGTGCAATGCTGTTTCTGTTTTTGCGGAGGATTTTAATCTGTTGCTGGCAGCAAGGATCCTGCCAGCTTTTTTTCATCCCGTGTATTGCTCCATGGCATTTACAGTTGCAGCTGAACTGGCGGGAGAAAAAGACGCGCCAAAAGCCGTAGCCAGAATCAATATCGGCG
>JAGAZG010000201.1 GCA_017940105.1 Mailhella sp.
CCGAGGCGTTGCCACAAAATATCTGCAAAACTATCTTGGCTGGTTCAGGAGATTCAAACGAGAAAATCTTTCTATTCCTGACTTCGCTTGGATTCAATCCTCTGTAACTTTTCAATGCAATTCTTTTTGAGACTAGAGCCACGTACTGTCGAACGTCGAGCAGTATTTAAAAAAGAAATGCTGGCAGCCGAGGTGCCGCAGATATGCCAAGGCATCAAGAGAAAGCCTGACGGCTTCTTCTGCCGGACAGGAACGGCTTTTGAGCGAAATGACGACGGCCTCCACTTCGTCTGGAAGATCAAAGTCTGCAGGTCCGTTGAGCTGCACGGTAGGCAGCCCGTTGTTGACAAGAAACCCCGCAATATCCGTTGCACCAGTAAAGTCATCAGCGATCACGCCAAGAAACATAACCACCTCTTTCGTTCTGCCCCGAACGCCGCGACCATATAATTCAGAGCACCCATAAATGTCGAAAAATCCGGCGCTCACACGGGACAGCTCTCTTTCAAAACACAACTAATTTATTACGTTATATTTTTTTTAGGTTATACCCCCCTCCTGCAAATAGCAAGTCCTCAGATAAAACATAATGGAATTTTGTTAAGGATCTTCCAGAACGTAATATCAATATTTGTCATCGACCCACATTCTGAACAGCATGTCAACGCATTGCCTTAGTCGTTAAAACAGCATACGTTTTTGCAGGCAGTTCCTGTTTTATTTCTGCATCCTGCCTCATGGAGCGCTTATGTACGAAACATCTCTTCGCATGGCCATGGTCGAATTCGGTGATTCTCTGTTCAGCAGGGGCTATACATCCGGCAGCAGCGGCAACATGTCGGTCAGACTTGATGACAACCGCATCCTGGCAACTCCAACAAATTCTTCCCTGGGCAGACTTGTTCAGGAACGCATATCCCTTGTTTCCATTGACGGAGAGCTTCTCTCCGGGGACAAGCCGTCAAAAGAATGTGCATTCCACCTGGAAATCTACAGGGCCAGGCCAAAATGCAATGCCATTGTGCATCTTCACAGCACCTATGTCACCGCCCTTTCCTGCCTTAAAGGACTGAATGAATCTGACGTTCTCAGACCCTTCACTCCCTACTATGTGATGAAAGTTTCTCCCTTGCCCCTCATCCGCTATTTTAAACCTGGGAGCAAGCAGTTGTTCTCTGCCATCGCCAGCCAGGCACAGCATTGCTCAAACATGCTGCTGGCCAATCACGGCGCAATCACGACCGGAGAAAGCCTTGAGCAGGCTGTCAATGCAGCTGAAGAGCTCGAAGAAACGGCAAAGCTCTTCTTTTTGCTGTCCGGCAGGGACATACGCTACTTGACGGAGACCGAAATACAGGAGCTCAGACCACGCGCCTGACGAACTACAGAGCGGTGTGCTACAGCGAATACTGGTATTTTACCTGAAGGGAAACATGAATGGGATCCGGGCCTATAATGGCAGGCCGTTTAACCACGCCGCTGGCGGAATGCACGGCATGAAGAGCCGATGCATCAAGCCTGGGATCGCCTGAAGTGCGTATGACAGAGGCATCACTGAATGTCCCGTCAGAGTTGATAGTAAATGAGCATATGGCAAAACCTATAAGGCTCGTGTCGCCAGAGAATCTGCGTGCATGTATCGCATCGTCCACATCGTCAAGATAGCGCAGATATGCCCGGCGCTTCTGGTCAAGCTTTTCCGCCTCTTCCCTGTCGTGCGGCGAGGCCTGCTGCAACCCTGTACCGGTCTGCACGGCCTCCTGCACCAGAACTGACTGCCCATCCATCTCAAGTATGGCCCTGAACGGCTTATGCTCTTCAGGATCGGGCCCATGTGAGATCACGATCCCGAAGTGCAGGAAAAGCGACAAGGCTATACCTGTCCAGAGCCGTTCGCTGTCTGTCATTGCCTGTCTTTCTGGTCTTCAGGGTTGGATGTGGCGACCATGAGCTTTTCACCGCCCAGCATGCGCACTTCGTCTACCACATAAACGAGCGCTTCAACAGGAGCCTCCGGGTCTGCCTTGAGCACAAGCTGACCAGGGGACTTATGGAAACTGCGTACGATGTCCTGCAGGCGATAGCGCAGGAAACCTCGCTCAATTGGCACGCCGTCGCAAAGGAAGCTGCCGTCTTTGTTCAGCCGGACCTCAACGACACGACCCGAAAGAGCATGGCTGGATTTAGCCGCCGGCAGATCGATATCAAGCCCACGCACAGCAAAAGCCGAAGCAATGATGAAAAAAATGAGCAGTATGAAAATCACGTCCATAAAAGGTGTGAGATCTAGCTCAGTATCATGTTTTTTTCTTCTGCTGAATGAAATCATGTCTGTTGCCTTCAGGCAAAGATAGCACAACGTTAGCCGCTTCAGCCAGCGCATCGGCAGCATCGTTCGCCCGCTTCTGGAACACATGCAGGAAAAAGAGCGCAGGAATGGCTATGCACAATCCAGCCGCGGTGGTGATGAGCGCCTGCCAGATGCCGCCTGCGAGCTGGTTCATATTAACGCCCGAACTTGCACTGGCAATTTCTGAAAAGGTGGATATCATACCGAAGACCGTACCAAGCAGCCCCATGAGCGGTGCAAGCTTTGCCAGCATCGAGAGTAAAGAAAGCCTCGCCTCCATTTTTTTCAGCACAGACTCTCCTTCCACTTGCAATGAAGCTTCCCGGTTAGGCCCCTGCCTTACAAGAAAATGTGCATATTTGCAGAACATAGGATTTTTTTCAAGTTCTTTGCAAAGAGGGACGGCATCTCCATCAGCGGCTTTTTCAAGCAGTTCGGTGAATCCTCTGTCAGGAAAAGAAAATGAAAAGAAAAAGAGAAAGCGCTCTATGACTATTGCTGTAACCATGATGGAAACAAAGGCAAGCGGCCACATCATCCAGCCACCCATCAAAAAAATGTTCATGCGCTCACCTCACCTGATTGCAGCGCTATTCCTATAAGAGTGAGAGGGGTCTGCGCTTCATCCGTAGGCGTCAATTCAAGCCTTCCGGCGGCAAACTGCACCACGCAGTTGCCTTCGCCTTGAATGGGAATGATGCCTTTGGCCCTGAATAGTCCGTCTCCTTCGCTTTGAAGCAAAACTTCGAGGGCTGAAGCGGAAACGGGGCTTTCAAATACGATTTCTTTTGTTTTGAACTCTTCATCTTCATGCGTGCTCTCGTCAAGGCGGCCATGACTGAGCGCGAGAACAAGAGCCCGCGAAGGGAGCTTTTTACGGCTGTGCTCATCAATCCACTGATCTAGCATGGCAAAGGGAATGCTGCCTTCCGTCGCCGTAAGAAGGAGGGCCCTGTCGTTGACACGGTAAATTCGGCTGCGAACTCCTTTTAATTCTTCAAGGTTGACGAGATCCGCCTTATTGAGAATGACAACATCGGCCTTATGGATTTGCGCAAGGCGTACGCCCGTTATTTCATGCTGTGTTAAATCCAAGGCGTCCGCCACGGTGATAACCAGTCCGGGAATCACCAGATCCCTCAGCTTGCGAAGGGCGTCCATGACATTGCCGGGATTGGCCACGCCAGTCGTTTCTAAAATAAACTGCTCAGCAGGCATGGCGGAAATGATGCGTTCAAGTCCTGGGCGCAGGCTGTCGGCCAGTGAGCAGCACACGCAGCCGTCATCCAGCGCTTCGACAAGGGTATCGCCTTTCAAAAGCGTGGCATCCAGCTCAACTTTACCGAATTCATTTTGTATCACTCCGGTAAAGCGTTCGCGCCCGTGCAGAAAGTCAAGCCACCGTCGCAAAAAAGTAGTCTTGCCAGCCCCAAGAAAACCAGTGAGAATATGCAGTATTGGCCTGTCATGCATTTCCATTTTTTCAGGATTATGACGCGCAGGCAGCTTCTGCAAGCGTACATGGTTTTTCGGGACTACGGCAGGACAATCGCCGAAAGACGCGGTGAGAGAGCGTACAACGCTGCGTCTTTCTGCATCTTCTCGCAGCATTCCATCGGCGCCATAGCAAAGTACTGGCGCAGGGGAAGCTCCGGCAAATATATCCGCTGCCATGTCCAGCCTCTGTTCTGCAGTGGCAGCCAGTACGGCAAAAAACCGCAGAAATAAGCGAAATGCGGGCACATTGCATTCAAGCCCACCAGGAACAACCAACCACTCTCCATTATCAGCCCTGACTCCCTGTGAAGCAACAACCATATGCCTTGCAGGAGCTTCCAGCGTCAACGCAAATGCTGATCCGTCAAGCATGGCATCCATGCGCAGCTGACCAAGCCTGAACGGAGAAAAAAAATCTTCATCCCCAGTAAATGATCTGACGGCCTCTTCATATTCCGGCGAAAGGGCGACCTTCATGGCCGAAAGGGGAAACAAATCCAGCAGGAGGTCGTCTTCTTTCGGAAAAATGAACATGCTGAAATATCCGCGCAGGCATGAAACGGCATCGTCTTTTTCTTCTCCTTCAAATCGCAGTCCGAACACTTGTGGAGCATCTGCCACGCGGCATGTCCAGGCAGGATGCTCAGACGCAGAGGCGAGCACGCCGCGCCAGCCGAGCGACCTTGCGTTGGTGCGCTCAAAATGCGCGGCCATGATAAGAGAAGTCAAGATGCTCGCGCAATCAGAATCGCTGCTGCCGAGAGCGCGAGGAAGGATCTTTTCCAGCATGGAGCAGGTCCGTGGCGGAGCGCGCTGAGGAGAAACGCGCCCCGCCGATTACAGGGTGTTAGCCAGGGAATGTTATGATATCGCCGTTGCCGAGGTAGTTTGTCGTCTTTGAACGGAAGCGTGCCGTGCCTTTGACCACGGGATATCCGGCGTCAACAAACTTCTGGGCGGTAATCAGTCCGGTGCAGTGGTTGCAGCCTACGCGCTGCAGCTTCCACTTTTCCAACCCGATGACCAGGTCGTCATACTTGGGATCCCAGTCTTCAAACGGTGAAATGTGCAGCCCGCCATACAGTCCGTAAAACTGGTCTTTTTCGTACTTGAGCTCTTTGTATGCGGTATCGGCAAACAGAATGATGCCCTGATGGCAACATCCGGTAATGCTTACAAGCCCCACGTCTTTCACGTTGCAGTACAGGGACATTTCGCCAAAGACCTTGAAAATAATCGGGCACTCAAACTGATACAAGGCAACGCCCGGCTGCAGCTGATAAAGACCCTTCTTTACTTCCGTCCAATCTCCTACGTGGCCAGAATCCTTGATGTACTGCTTGCCGGCCGGATAAAAGGTATTCGGCGTATAGACATGGACATTTGGACCGTACTTTGCAACAACTGGAAAAGCCCAGTAGTGGTCCATATGCTCGTGGGTCTGAATAAAGCCAGCGATCTCGCCGTTGGCAAGCATGTTGTCGATGCCTTCGCGCTTGAAGCTCTCTTCCATCCAGTCATAGCTCCAGCCGGTATCGAACAGGTACTTGGTCTTCTTGCCTTCCATGTCTTCGATTTCCACCAGGCAGGAGAAACCGCCGGCATTGTCTGCATCTACGGACTGCTCTTTCGCAATGGCCCACGCGCCGTGAAGGTCGCCCTTCTGGATGTAGGGCTTCAGGTTCTTCATGGCATCTTCATAGTTGCCCTTGCCGATACCCTTGCCATTACCGAACGGAGCCCAGTTGTAAGTATACTGGTCTACAAGGAGGCCGCCGGCACCGGTAACGTTCTTCATGAAAACCTTGTTATCGAACCAGCTTGTTTCTGAAATGTTGGTGACTTTCACAGACTTGCACACACCAAAGTCCGTCATCTTTCGATCGACCTTGGGAAGGAAAGCCCTGCGGGCAGGCGTATAAGAATACAGGCCCATTGCGCCGAGAGCGCCGGCGCCGACGCCAAGGGAAGCGCCCTTGATAAATTCACGTCTGTTCATACATTAACTCCTACTTCACCAAGGTGAAAGTTGCGCTGCATATGGGCAGCAGCCATACGATGAAGAAGTAAATAGCCACGCCGGCGAGAATGCCGAAGAAGAGACCGGACTTCATGCCGGGATTCCAGGCATGATCGACTTCGATATGGCGCTTTTCTTCCGCAAAGTCTTCAGCAGTCTTGAATTCACGCCGCCATCCCGGCCATCCGTCCATGAACCACCAGTTGATCAGCCAGATATCGATCAGCCAGATGGTAGGGATCATGGGGAACTGCTGGGGATGAGAGAAGCCCTTCTGCGTGCCCAGGAAGTTATGGGCATACATGTAGTACAGGCAGTACAGGGCAACACCGCCGACGATGACGAGCGCGGTACGGATAAGTATGTTTACAGGCGTGCTGAACTTTGTCGGCCAGTTTTCACAGTAGAACTGCACGAACAAAGCTGGTACCAAGAAGAAAATGGCAGTTTCGCCGACATGCAGCCAGCGCCAGTCAGGAGCGGCGTCACGGCGATGCCCGCGGATTGCGTCGCCCCAGACGAGTTCCTGCATGTACCAGAAGAACAGGCAGAGGCACCAGGCAATGATGATGATACCGACAAACAGCGCAATGCGGCGGGGCCAATCTTTCTTGATCATCGTAAAGGGATAGCGTTCCCATATACCTTCGACAAACCAAACCACGACCGTGCAGCACATGATCCACGCCACATGGAAGTTGGCGGAAACGGTTTCAGCAAACTGCTCCCAGTAAGGGGGACAAATGGCGCAGAAATACTGCCATGGATAGTACAGGATGCCCATGTGGTTGTGCATGGTCATGAAATAAATGACCAGGCTGAGGCAGAACGTACCGAGCCAGATGCTGAAGCCGCGCACGGGCTGCTTGTCCGTGGCCCAGGGATGTCCTTCGAGTGCAACAACCCATGCCGGGCTGATCCATGAAGCGATAACGGCAAACATCATGCAGGCCTGGGCGGCGTATTCTGTAGAATAGAATTCCGTGAGTCCGAGCTTCATAAGCTGCCTCGGCTGAAAATACGCAAAGGCAAAGTTGCCGAGCACGTTTTCAAAAAAGCCGTGGATGAAAAAAATCATGGTGCCGACAGATATGAGGGCCAGCACGAGGCCTTTCTGAAGAGGATGGGCATTGCGGATCCAATTTCGCTTGAAGGGCCAGAAATCAAAAGTGTATGCCATCCATATAAGGATGATGAGCCACCAACGGCAATAGTTATAGCCCACATAGGGGGTATAGAAACGCATCACGCCGCGCGGATCCTGGAAGACCCACCACGTTGCTGCAAAAATGGCCAGCGTGAAAACCAGGTTCACGATGGCAGGGATGGGGCCTTTCCATCTTTTGACGAGCTTTCGCTCTTCCAAATACGGAATTTGTTCCTGAGTCATAAAAATCCTCCTGGGTTCTGAACACGAACGCCGGCCATTCCTCTGCCTGCCGGCGTCAGGGTCTATTGCCGAGGCGAAGGCTGAAAGCCTTTGCCATACATAGCGCTAAACACAAGAGCTGCCATGTCGTTTTCTGACATGCCTTCCTCATAGCCTCCAAGCCTTTCGGCCTCCTGCCGGAGCATGAAGGCAGAAAACTCAGGAGGCAACATGGACAGGTAGTCTGTTTCTCTCTCTTGCCTCTCGTCCGGCTGCCATGCACCGGCAGAGGTCTGGCTGAGCGGGCGGAATAAGCCCCGTAGGAAATCGCGTCTTCGGATATTGCTGCTCATGCGCTCTCCACCAGTGTTTTAAGGTTCAAAAAATACGCTCCGGCAGCGGCGGTGGCCTCTTCTGCATCGGCATGGCGCAACGCGCTCAAAATGCCTGCAAGGCGGGCAAAAATAGTTTCTTTAAGGGGAAGCCCGCAGTCCTCAAGCAGGCGCAAAAGAGATTTTCCGTCGGGCAGGCATGCAGCCAGCGCAGCATTGACGCTTTCATTGCCGACGACACGCGAGGCTTCGGCAAAGAACTGCATTTGCGCCTGGATGAACGCATGCATGTCGTCATTGCGAAGCGCCGTGCCAGTCATGGGAAAAAGGCGTTCCAACCCTAAAAGCTGCGATGGGCGCATGGCCAGAGAGCATGAGCGAATGATCGGGGGCACGAGAAGAAGGCAGGCGTCAAGCTTTTCCTGAAGGCTGCCGCCAGTAATGTGCCCGGAAGGAAGGGCCCTTACATGCGTGCCGCTCCCGTGCCTGGTTTCTAATATTCCTTTTGCGGCCAACGCCGTCATGGCCGCACGCAGAGTCGTACGGTTGACCCCGAATTCTTCGGCAAGCAGCCGTTCAGAAGGCAGGCGCTCAAAAAGCTTCCAGCGCCCGTCAAGAAGCGCCTGAGTAATTTTTTGCTCAATGAGACCCTGCTTGTTCATCACGGAACTCCGAAAGGCATAATGTACTTTTTGGTCTAATCAATTTAACATATTTGGGAAAAAAAAGGCAATATTTTTATTTTATTCTGCATAATATTTACAATTTATTGATTTAAAAGATTTTTTATTTATAAATTGGTTCAATCTCTTTGTGTATTAGGTATTTTTAAAGGCTTTTAATCTTTTTATTTGCCTTTTTGATATTCTTTTGCTAAAAAGTTATTCAACCAATTCTAATAATACAATTAGATTCCAAGCAGAATTAAAGTCAGGAGGGCACATGGAATTTTCTTCTTGGGCAGCGTCTTTTCCTGGACTGCTATGGGAAATTGAACTTCAACGATCCCGCATACACCTGCTTAACCGTTGGGAGATGCCCCTTCTTGGATCAGAAACTTCGCGACTTATCAAAGATATGCACTTCAGGGCTGACAGCATTTTAGAGCCGGATCTGCCGCTGCTCGTGGAATTCTGGGATATGATGTCAGCACGCCAGCCGGCGGCCGTTTCGTTCCGCCTCAAGGCCGATCCCGTCCAGTCCTGGCTTTTGCAGGGCTGGCCCGATCAAAGCGACGTCGGAAAATACCTCGGCATGCTTAAAGAAGCTGTTCTTCCCGCCGCATTTGTGACCAACGGCGCAGCAGGGACCTGTCAGCTTGCATTGGGACAAGCGCAGTATCCAGTTTTGGTGCTGAGCGTTACAAGGCGGGAAATCGTGGCGAGCAACAAGGCAGCTGAAGAACTGTTTACCGGAGTTTCACAGGCAGAATTCATAATGCAGGACATAGCCCCAGGTGAGCTTGGTAACGCCCTGATGACAGCTTCTCGCACGGCCCTGTCGAGCAAGGTTTGGGCCGGCACTCTCATGCTGCGCAGTGGAACAGGCATCATTCTTTCATCCAAAGTACGAATCTCTCCATGTGCGTCAGGATCCGATATTGTACGCATTGCGCTTCTGAATATTCCTGACGCGCCAAAACCTGCGCCTATCATTTCTCCCATAAGTAATGCAAAAAACTTTTCGCTGAAACGAGAACTGCGCAGATTGATGGACGCCTGTGACGGCGTGGACGGATTGATGTTTTCCGACATACAGTCCGACAAAGGCAGGGTCGAGGTGTACGGTGTGGGTCAGATATTCTCGACCCTGGGCTGGGGAGACGCCCACGCCTATGAAGGAACCATTGCTCAGGACATAGAGCGGTTCGGCCTGGAATCACTAACCGTGGAAGACACGCTAGATAGCATAAAATCTATAGACTGGGCCATGTTCATTCCCTGCGGCGTGCGCTCATACTTTGCCATACCTTTTTTCACCAGCGGAGGACTGCATGCCGTGCTTATCCTCGCTTCAGGAAAAACAGGAGCATTTGGAACTGGCAGCGAAGCCAAATTCCAGTTTTTGCACGCCCCGTTTGCAGCCATTATCGAACGTTGGCGTGAGCAAGTCAGCTGCAAAAGACCTGCCGGTAAAAATCCGGCAGAAGTATAAAAAAAGCCCGTGAAAAACACGGGCCGGAAAATGGCTGGATAAAAACGTTAGCCGAGATCTGCTGCCGACAGCACGCGTATGCCGTTTTCTTTAAGCAGATTTTCTGCCTCATCCATGCGGTCAAAACGGAAAACCAAGGTGGCTTCCGATGAAGAACGCTGGGTATATCCATACAGGTATTCGACATTAATGCCCTTTCCGGCCAGAAGCGCAAGTACTCCATCCAGTCCTCCAGGTCTGTCAGGGAGTTCTGCGGCGATAACGGGAGTAGTTCCGGCAGTAAAGCCAGCTGCCTGAAGGGCTGACTGGGCCCTTACAGCATTGTCAACCATGAGCCGCAAAACGCCAAAATCCGTTGTATCAGAAAGAGACATGGCACGGATATTCACCTGGGCATCGCGCAGCGCTCTGGTTACGTCGCCGAGCTGACCGGCCCTATTCTGTACGAAAACTGAAATCTGATCGACCGTCATAAAGCCCCCGGAACGAAATCAGGCGTTCTTGCCCTCGTCTTCAATATTTTTTTTCTCGCCCTTGGGAGTGATATCTATCTCATCCGGCTCTGTGGAGGCCTGACGGAAATTGCGGATAGCCTTCCCCAGCCCGGAGCCTATCTCAGGCAGTTTTTTCGCTCCGAAAATCACCAGAACAACCAAAAGGATAAGAAGCAGTTCATGCGTGCCGATACCAAACATGGCAACCTCCGTAAGTTTATAATTGAGTTTTTTATAGAAAATACAGGAAAAATGCAAGCCTGACTCAAAAAATGCTGCTGCATAGCGGACAAGCATTGCCTGATGGTGCAAGCAAGCTTATATTCTACAAAGGAGCTTTGCCATGGAACATATTTTTCTTCTTGCCGCCCCGCGGCTTCACGCCGAGCTAGCCGATCTGCCAGACGGATGCAGGACATTCTGGCCAGGATTTCCTGACAAACCTGAGCATGGCTGGCAGCCGGAGATGCCTTGGAAAGGTCCTGTTGCATCTGCCTGTCTTGAGGATATTAAAAGAACCGTACTCGATGGTGCTCTCGGAAGCCCCGTAGCTGCGGTCAATGCAGGCTTTCTTCCGACCGGGCTTTCCGAAGCGGAAATTATTGCTCTTCAGGAAATGACTGGGAAATCCGTCCCGCAGGATTCCGTTCCACTGAAACAGATTGCGCAGCACTTACTCATGCTTGTCTGGATTCAGGAAAAGCAGGCACTGGACATGACTAATCTGGAATATTCCATCGCCAAAAAGCGCAGCGAGCTGAACGGGATACTGTTTGGCAGGAAACGCCTGCTTCAGGAGAAAAAACAACCTGACGAGGGCCAACTTCCGCCTTGGCAGGCATCCATGGCGGCTATTCTTGCCTTTTTGCCCGACATACCCATTGACAGCAGGCTGTACATCAACAGCTCCGTAATGGCGCAGACGCTGATGGAAACTGGTTTCACCAGGAGACAGTCGCCGCAGATCCAGAATAAAACGATCCTGCGTGTTCGAGTTGCCGATTTGTGCGGCATGTGCCTCAGTCCGTTCCGGCGGCGCCTGCTAATGGAACTTTCTTCTGAACAGCGGGAACGCGAGCTGGAGCTGCTGCTTCCCGAAAATGAGGGAACAGCATGAGTTGTCTTTCTTCATGCGAACTGGCATCCTGGTTTCGCGGATTATACGGCGATAGCACTCCAAAAGGCATTATCTTTGACTGCGACGGCGTCGTCATCGATTCTCGCGACGCCAACATTTCTTATTACAATTTTTTAAGGGATTTTCTCGGTCTGCCGCATCTTACCATGGAACAAGAAACATTTGTCCAGGCTGCAACAGTGAACCAGGCCATCGACGCCATTGTCCCCAAGCCCCTGCGCCCTCTCCTCCGTGATGCCGCAAGACATATCTCTTATGAAAAAGATATTCTGCCGCGCATTTCATGCTATCCAGGTCTGCATGACGCCCTGCGTTTATGCAAGAGCGCGGGCATACGCACCGGCATGGCAACAAACAGATCTGACGGCATGGAGAAGCTACTGACCCAGTGCCGCCTGCACGGATTTTTCGATCCAATAGTCTTGGCCTCCGATGTACCGCACCCCAAACCTGCTCCTGATGGAGCACTGCTAATCTGTTCTCGCTGGGGAGCCAGACCATCCCAGCTGCTTTTTATTGGCGACAGCATTTCAGACAAAGGAGCCGCCGACAGCGCGGGTATTCCATTTTTATCCTTCCAGACTCAAGGCCTCGCTGAACATGCAATTGCCGATTTTGCAACGCTCTCTGCGGCATTTAAAAGTCTGACATCGCCTGCCATGCAACACTTTACAGCCTGCAAATAATAGTTTAGAAATGCCGCCGACCGGTATATCCCAGCCGGCAGGAGGAAACTTGAAACCCGAAGATTTGGATTACTTCCGCAACCTTCTGAGCCAGATGCTGGTGGAAGCGCAACATAACGGCGATTCCACGCTGGAAGAAATGACGGATAGTCAAACGACTTACGCCGACCCTTCCGACCGGGCCACAGCAGAATCGGACAGGTCTTTCACCTTGCGCATCCGCGACAGAGAACGCAAGCTCATCACTAAGATACAGGCTGCTCTAAAACGCATAGACAGCGGCGAGTACGGCATCTGCGCCGAGTGCGGCGAAGAGATTTCGCTTGCCAGGCTTAAAGCACGCCCGGTAACCACCCTGTGCGTTGCATGCAAGGCTCGACAGGAAGAAGGCGAAGCCATACACGGCAGCTAATCCATGGATGCGCATCTTTTCCGGCGCTTCTGTGAAGAACTCTTGCCCCGGCTCATTGGGGCGCGCATGGAAAAAATTCCTGCCCTTGGAGCCGGAGTTCTTGTCTTTTGCCTATTCGGAGGACAGGCCGGAGACCGCAAACGTTATCTGGTGCTGCGCGCAGGCCGCCAGCACCCTTTTTTATTTGCAACAAAGCACTCCATTCCCTCGAATGCCCAGCCACCAGCGCATGTAATGCTGCTGCGCAAGCACCTTTCCGGCAGGCGAATTTCTCATGCGGTTTGTCATTGGACTGAACGTCGCTTGTGGCTCTGCTTTTCAGGCGTGCCAGAAGTATGGCTGCTTCTTGATCTCAGGGATGGAGCTTGCCTGTCATTCTCTCCTCCCCAGGAATTTCAGGAGCCTTGCTGGCCGGATGCAGGCAGACTAACTACAGATGAATGGCGGAACTGGTCCGTGCTGACTCCAGCGTTGCGCCGTACGCTCGCGTTTCTTGAACCGGCCGACGCTGCAGCACTTCTTGTTGATCTGCAGATGGGGGGAGGAAACGTTTTTTTGTACGAAAAAGACGATTTCCTTCAAATTTCCGCATGGCCAATTCCTCCAGCTCAAGCTGGATCAGGCTGGAAAGAGAGTGTCTTTGCAAATCCTCTCGCGGCCATGGAACAAGCTGGTGAAAAGTTGGTGTTCCAAGCAGTTGCCGAAAAGGCAAGGCAGACGGCGGAAAAGCCGTTTTGCGCGGAAATATTGCGGCTTGACAGGTTGCTGAAAAAACTCGACGCAGAAGAACTGCGCCTTAAAACCATGCTTGGCAGGCAGAAGGATGCCCTGCTTTTGCAAAGCAAGCTTTACCTCTTTGACAAAAACGCCAAGACCGAATTCGTTCAGTTGGAATGCGGGCAAGGTCAAGTCACGCTGCATCTTGACCCCAAACGCACCATAGGTGAAAATATGGCGGAACTGTTTCATCAGGCCGGAAGAGGAAAACGCGGGCTGAAATACCTTGCTGCACGCCGTGCATCTGTGCTGCAGGAAAAAAAACAGGCTGAACAGGAAAGGGATCGGAGCCTTGCCGCAGCCGCATGCGCTCCAGCACCAGCATTGACTCGCGAACGGCAAGTCAGACGAGTGCAGTCCGTTCTTCCTGCGCAGATTCAGACATTTCAGAGCAGCGACGGTTTTCTCATTTTAAGAGGACGAAGCAGCAAAGGCAATCTTCTGCTTCTAAAATTAGCATCCCCATACGATTTTTGGCTTCACACGGCAGAAGGCTCCAGCGCTCACGCTGTCATACGCCGTGATCATGCAGGGCAGCATGTCCCGGAAAGGACGCTTGCTGAGGCAGGAATATTGACCGCGCTCAAAAGTTGGCAGAAAGATCAGCAGCATGCAGAAATTCAGTATTCCCTCGCTAAATTCATACATCCCATGAAAAACACAGCAGCCGGCACCGTGCGCATAGACCGAAGTGAAGGAAGCTTTCAAGTTGATATTGACCCTGATTTGGAAGACCGCCTCGAAAAACGCTGAACGTCATCCTTTCATTTGCTCATCCCAAATTCGCGCAACAAAGAAAGCATGCCCTCAATGGCTGCGCAAGCGGCCTGCCGTCGAACATCCCTGCGGCTGCCGGAAAAATGCCATACTTTGGCACGGCTTTCCCCATGCAGCGCCCAGCCCAACCATACGGTCCCCACAGGTTTTTCCGGAGTGCCCCCGCCTGGTCCTGCCACCCCGCTGACCGACATGGCAGCATCCGCACCTGTGGCCTTACATGCCCCAAGAGCCATTTGCCGGACGACAGCTTCGCTTACGGCGCCGTCTTTCTCCAGGTCTTCCTTCCGAACGCTCAGCAAATCTTCTTTCACGCTGTTGGCATATGAGATCACGCCCCCTGCGTACCATTCTGAAGAGCCAGGCAACTCCGTCAGAAAAGAGCCAATCAGGCCCCCCGTGCAGGATTCTGCAGTAGCGCAGCGCAGCCCACTGCCAAGCAGGACTTGAGCAAGTGCGGCAACAAGCCGTTTAGAGTCAGTCATGAGGTCTCCCTGCGGGCATGTTTGTTCAGCAGGGCAGCTGCGAAAGCAGCTCCCCAAAGCCCGCTCTGCATATTTGTGTTCAAAGCCACAGGCATCTTTTCCAGTATTCCGCCAGAGATTCCGTTCGGTTTCAGGAATTCATGCAGAAATTCCGGATGGAGGGCAAGACAGGGAGTCCTTCCCAAAACACCTCCAGTCAGTACAATGGCGCAAGGCAG